>CAYJOA010000015.1:0-45335 GCA_964371495.1 uncultured Rubrivivax sp. | reverse complement strand
CGGGCTTCTTCATGTCCTTCTTGTCGAAGTGCCCCGTGGTCACGAAGAGCGACACGCCGGCGAGCGCCACCACCCAAACCAGCTGCGCCACCATCGTCATGTCCACCAGTTCAAGCACCTTGATGATCAGGTCGATCTTCTCGAGCTCGCCAAACAGCAAGGTGCTCATCAGCTTGTAGGTCTCCAGCAGGAACTTGCCCAGGATGCCGAAGATGATCGCCACCAGACCCACATAGAAGAACAGCATGGTGAATCTCATGCCGTAAAGCAGCGCCCCGACCCTTGAAAGCAGCATTTCCATTCTTGTTTACCTTGAAACAGAGCCGACAGTTACGTCAAACAGCGAACCAGCCGAAGCTTCCTGCGCCACTCGGGCCAGTTCGCCCAGGCGGCTGAAACAGACCGGGGCGGACGATCTCAATCGTGGCGCAGCAGGTCACCAAAGACGGTGTGCCCGCCCTCCTTGCGATCGGCGCCAGGCGCGTCGTACAGCACGAGCCAGCGCGCCTTGCCACCCGACAGGGCCGGCGGCAGGTCGCAGATGGCCTCGGCGCGGTTGGTGCCGCGGCCATGTGGCAGCGGCACCGACTCGGTCAGCGCCGACTCGAATCGCACTGTCTCGCGGTTGGCGGCCAGCAAGGGCCGGGCGGCAGGCCACTTGAAGACGCGGATGTCGCCGTCCAGCACCATCGTCGGGCCGGCCAGGATGTAGAGGTCGTCGCCGGAGAAGTGCAGGTCCCGCACGCCCAGGCCGTCGAGCTGCAGGAAGTGCTTGCGGATCAGCGTGCCGCTGTCGTCCAGGGGCGCCAGGCGCAGCTGGTCACCGCGGGCCTCGACCGCGATCTCGAGCAGCGCCGACCAGCCGCGCAGCACCGGGCCGCGCAGGCCGAGCAGTAGCCGGCGGCCGTCCACGGCCAGGCCTTCGATGTCGAAGCCGTTGTCCTTGCCCGGGATGGCCATGTATGGCCCGAAGTGGGGGTCATCGGCGAGCGCACGGGTGAGCAGGTTCGTCTGCGCATCACCTTTCAGGAGCAGCGCCCGACGGCCGTCCTGGGCCTGGCGTACCAGGCAGGGCTCGCCCTGGGCGTCGGGCTCGATGGGCACGCAGGCCAGCAGGCGACGATTGCCGTCCAGCGCCACCTTTGCCAGCCGCTTGGCGTTGTCGGCGTGGCCTCGGTCCGGTTTGGCGTTCTTGCGCTTCAGGCCATGCGAGCCGACCACCCAGAGGAGGCCGTCGGCCACGGCCATGCCTTCCAGGTCGGCCTCCTCCCCGGCCGCGCCGGGCAGGTCCAGCAGATCGGCGAGCGGGAAGTCGCGCACCTCGCCGAAGCGCAAGGCCTCTCGCCCCACGGGGTCGACCCGGCGAAGGCGGTCCAGGCCGCAGGCTTCGTCGCCCGCCACCCAGAGCCAGTCGCCGGTGAAGGCCGCGCCGGACAGATTGGATTGAACCAGGGAGTCAGGAGCGAACTCCAGACGGACGGCATTGGCGGTTCGAGCGTTGGACATCGGGTGCTTCTCCAAAGGGTGACGGGCCAGAAGGCTCGCGTGCTGCAACGCGTGCCGGCCGGAGCCGCCAAACCCCGAAGTCTGCGGTCGAAGCTCCGTCCTGTGTTCAGGTTTATCCGAAGTTCGCGTTCTTGAAAGACTGCTTTTCCAGAACCTCCAGGCGCCCCACATTCCGTCTGTCCCTCAACCGATGGAGATCCGTGATGCAAGTGCTGTTCAAGTCCCGCCATCCGCATGCCACTGACTTGCGCGATCTGACCGAACGTCGCGTGCGCTTCGTGCTGCGACGCCTGGGCTGGTTGGTGCCACGCGCCGAGGTGCAGATGTCGGACGTGAACGGACCGCGCGGCGGCATCGACAAGCGCTGCCAGGTGGAACTCCGGACCGACGGCGCAGGGTCGGTGGTGGGGACTCCGTGGCCAGCGACTGGCGCACGGCGCTGGACAACGCGCTGGCGCGTGCCGCGCGGTTCCTGATGCGCTTGTGGCGCCGGGGCAGTGACTCCCGCCGCATGCGCCAACGCTTCATCAGTCACGAACGCTGAACTCCAACGCCCCCAGGACTCGACACCATGAACTCCATGACGCCCATCCCTTCGACCGCTCACCCGGAAACCGCGCATTCGGCGCCAATCGCCGCAGGCAGCGCGAAACCCACGGATGTCGCCAGTACGAGCCGTGTGCTGCGCAACACGTACGCCTTGCTGTCGATGACGCTGCTGTTCAGCGCGGCCATCGCCGCTGCCAGTGTGGCGTTCCAGCTGCCGGCGCCGGGCCTCCTGCTGACCCTGGGCGGCTACTTCGGCCTGCTCTTCACCGTCTACAAGTTCAAGAACAGCGGCTGGGCCTTGCCGGCGGTGTTTGCGCTGACGGGCTTCATGGGCTACTCCTTGGGGCCGGTGCTGGCCAAGTCGCTTGCACTACCCGGCGGTGCACAGGTCGTCACCATGGCCCTGGCGGCCACGGGCGCCACCTTCCTGGCCTTGTCGGCCTGGGTCTTGACGACCCGTCGCGACTTCAGCTTCATGGGCGGCTTCCTGTTCGCCGGCATGGTCATCGCGCTGATTGCCGGCCTGGGCGCCGTGTTCCTGCAGATGCCGGCGCTGGGCCTGGCCGTGGCCGCGATGGTCGCGCTGCTGTCGGCCGGCCTGATCCTGTTCGAGACCAGTCGCATCGTCACCGGTGGCGAGACCAACTACGTGCTGGCCACCGTCGGGCTGTACGTCTCGATCTTCAACCTGTTCACGAGTCTGCTGAGCCTTTTCGGCTTCGGCAGCTCGGATGAATGAACCCTCACCAGGAGCACACCATGAAATGCCCCACATGCACCGACACCGCGCTCGTGATGAGCGATCGCCAGGGCGTCGAGATTGACTACTGCCCGCAATGCCGCGGCGTCTGGCTGGACCGCGGCGAACTCGACAAGCTGATCGAACGTTCGGGCGCGATGACGCCAGTTCCTGCCGCCAACGCGTCAGCGCAATCACAGCCGCAATTCGCGGACTCCGACTACGAGCACGGCCGAAGCCCCCAAGGCAACCACAAGAAGTCCTGGCTGAGCAACATCTTCGACTGACCCGCGACCGACAGCACCCAAGGGAGACCCATCATGCGTAGTTGTCCCGCGAACAGCCCGCAGGCCGCAGCCCGCATCGTCGCCCTGACGGTGGTGGCAGACGGCAACATCGGAGATGCCGAGATCGAGTGGCTCGACCGCCTGGTCGTGCACGAGCGGCTGGGCCTGGCGCGGCGCGAGTTGCACGCATTGGTGGACACCTTCTGCGAAGACTTGCTTTCGAGCGGCCAGCTGCAATGGGCAGACGCCTGCCCTGTAGACGAACCCACGCTGGCAGACCTGATGGGCGAGATTCAAGACCCCGCGCTGCGGCTCACCTTGTTGCGCTTGTGTGTCGAACTTTCAGAAGCCGACGACCATGTCGACGAGGGCGAATCGACCGTGCTCGTCGCCGCAGTCGAGCATTGGGGCTTGCACCGTGAGATGTTTCGGCCGTCGTCCCGGAACTGATCGGCTCGCCTTGCCTGAGCAATCCGCGGTGTGGGTCCGTGGGCTTTCGGCGGGCATGTCAGAGGTGCCCCCTGGAGTGCCCATGATCGTGTCGACATCGATGATGGCTGTCCGCTATGGAGCACAACGGCTATGCCTGCTGTTGGCCGCCGACTGCCCGCGAGGTGACGATCCCGGCTGGCCGCTGGCCCTCACATTGCCGTCATCGAGCCTTTGGAGTCCGGCCTATGGCGGATTGCTGCCGACTGGCCGCGCAGAGCGAGCACCGGCCGCCGACCCGCTCCCGGCCTTCGCTGCGCTGAATTGGCCGTCACGAAGCGTCCCATCGCGCGGCGCCCCTGGACAGTCGGCAAGCACGGCTGTTTGAACGGCGACACGCCGCTGCATGAACTCCGGCGGCGACATCACCCTGTACGTGCTGCCGTCGCGCCAGGGTGTCATCAGCTTCAGCACCACCTGCCGGGCGGCGTTTCATTGATCCCGCTCGATGACCAGCGCCGGTGATGTGGTGGCGAAACGCGACCGGCGCCGGGGTCGGTGGGACTGGGGTGTGCCGATGATGACGCCACCAGCGCCGACCTGTTCATCGGCCCACCGTGACGACCGCGGTGCGCTCGATCCTGCAAGTCGCACACTGGAGCCTGCGTCGGCTGTGAACGCCAGACCGCACTTGAGCCAGCGCAAGCCGGGCCGAAATCCCCGGCCTCCCGCGCACTCTGTCATGGGCGCTGGGCCGCCTTTGGCCTAAAATGCTGCAATGCAACACAAACGGCCGGAGGCCACATGGAATTCCTGAACAGAGTCGCAGTGATCACCGGTGGCGGCAGCGGCATCGGCCGCGCAGTGGCCGCCGCCATGGGGCGGCGCGGCGTGACAGCCGTCGCGCTCGTCGACGTGAGCGATGCGGTCGAGGATGTCGCCGACAAGCTCAACGCCGAAGCCGGCCGCACGTTCGCGATCCCCTTTCGCGGCGACACCACCGACGAGAAGTTTCGCGTCTCCGTCTTCGACGCGATCAGCCGCCAGTACGGCCGCGTGACGCTGTGCGTGCCGGCGGCCGGCATCACCCGCGACGACCTGGCGGTGCGCGTCGACAAGAACACCGGCAAGGCGCGCATCTATCCGCTGGAGCAGTTCAAGCTCGTCGTCGACGTCAACCTCATCGCGCCGGTGTACTGGGCGCTGGAGATGATCGCGCGCGCCGCCGAGGACCGTGCGGCCCGGGGCCTGAAACGCTGGACACCCGACGAGGGCATGCAAGGCTCGGTGGTCTTCATCGGCTCGATCTCGTCGCAGGGCAACCGCGGCCAGATCTCGTATGCCAGCACCAAGGCGGGCCTGGAGGGCGCCGCGGCGACGATCATGAAGGAGGCCATGTTCTACGGCGTGCGCTGCAGCGTCATCCACCCCGGCTTCACCGACACGCCGATGGTGCAGGCGATGGGCGCCGACTACGTGGCCAAGAACATCCTGCCGCATACGCAGCTCGGCCGCTTGATCGCGCCGCAGGAGATCGCCGACGCGATCTGCTTCATGCTCGCGAATTCGGCCGTCAGCGGCGAGCTCTGGGTAGACGCCGGCTGGCACGCACCGGCGTAGCACGCGCCCGGGCGCCAGGACATACGACGGAGACAAGTCACCCCTTGCAGCGAGTTGCAGCCATGACCAAGACCCCCAAGCCCGCCCCCACCACCCAGGACGTCGATCGCGACTTCCGCGCCCAGGTGGCGCAGATGACCGCCGGACTCGCCCCGACGGCATTCACCACCGCCTGGGCCGACTGGGTCTCGCACCTGGCGCTGTCGCCGTCCAAGCAGCGCGAACTGCAGCGCAACGCCGCGGTGCGGGCGGGTGACACCTGGATGTTCGCGCTGCGCGCGCTGGCCGGCGCGCCGGTGCCGCCTGCCGAGGGGGTGGACGGCAGCGCCGATCGGCGCTTCACCGCCGAACCCTGGTCGCAGTTTCCGTTCAACGTCTTCGCGCGTGCCTACCAGAACAACCTGGCGCTGATGAACGAAGCCGTGCGCGGCGTCAGCGGCGTGAGCGAATACCACACCCAGCTGCTGGAGTTCGCGGTGCGCATGCTGGGCGATACGACATCGCCGACCAACTACCTGGCGTCGAACCCGGAGCTGCTGGCGCTGACCCAGCAGGAACAGGGGCAGAACCTGACGCGCGGGTTCAAGAACCTGATCGAGGACCTGGGGCGCACGCTCAAGGGTGGCGCACCGGCGGGCACCGAGGAGTTCGAGGTCGGCCGCAACGTCGCCGTGACGCCGGGCAAGGTCGTGTTCCGCAACGAGCTGATCGAGCTCATCCAGTACACGCCGGCCACGCCCACGGTGCACGCCGAACCGGTGCTCGTCGTGCCGGCGTGGATCATGAAGTACTACATCCTCGACCTGAGCCCGCGCAATTCGCTGGTCAAGTACCTGGTCGACCAGGGCCACACCGTGTTCATGATGTCGTGGAAGAACCCCGACGAGAAGGACCGCGACCTCGGCATGGACGACTATCTGGAGCAGGGTTTCAATGCCGCGCTCGAAGCCGTCAGCGCCATCGTGCCCAAACGCAAGGTCCACGCCGTGGGCTACTGCATCGGTGGCACCTTGCTCGCCATCGGCGCGGCGGCACTGGCGCGCCACAAGGACGAGCGGCTGGCCTCGATCACGATGTTCGCCGCGCAGACCGATTTCTCGGAACCGGGCGAACTGGCGTTCTTCGTCAACCCCAGCCAGCTGGCGATGCTGGAAGCCACGATGCACAAGAAGGGCGTGCTCGAGAGCAAGCAGATGGGCGGCGCGTTCGCGATGATGCGCGCGCGCGACCTGCTGTGGCAGCCGATCGTCAACCAGTACCTCAAGGGCCAGCGCGACCGCATGATCGACCTCATGGCCTGGAATGCCGACGGCACGCGCATGCCGTGGCGCATGCACTCCGAATATCTGTATCGGCTCTACCTCGACAACGAGCTGGCCACGAACCGCTTCCCGGTGGCGGGCAAGACGGTGCGGCTGTCGGACATCGGCGTGCCGATGTTCGTGGTCGGCACCGAGGCCGATCACGTGGCGCCGTGGAAGTCGGTCTACAAGGTGGACAACCTGGTGCGCTCGGACGATCTCACCTTCCTGCTCACCGCCGGCGGCCACAACGCCGGCATCGTGGCCGGCCCCGTGCACCCCAGGCGCCACTACCGCATGCGCACGCGCCGGCTGGCCGACCCGCACCTGGCGCCGGAGGACTGGATGGAGGCGGCGCCGAAGTTCGACGGCTCCTGGTGGCCGGCCTGGCAGCAGTGGCTGGCGGCGCATTCCAGCGCCAAGGTCAAGCCGCCCGCGATGGGCGCACCGGGCAAGGGCTACGCCGCCGTCGACGAGGCACCGGGGCAATACGTGCGGCAGCGCTAGGCCAGGCCGGCCTCGGACGCGGCGCCGCACCGGTCCGCGGGCAGGGTGGCCCAGACGCCCGCCCCGGCAGCCTGCCGTCGGCGCGCGCCCGGGGTCGCGCACGACCGGCCGCGGCGATGCAAAATTCTCGCGTGCGGCCTGCCCGCGGCCGCTGTTTTGGCGTTAGGCTGGCGTCCAACAAGGCGAGTTCACTGCCGTGGTCGTTGCACGCACAGATCCTGCTCTCGCCGCCGGCCCCGCGGCACCGGTGCTGCTCATCGTGCTGGCCTACGCCTTCGCCGGCAGCCTGTGGATCTTCGGCTCCGACTGGCTGCTGGGCCGGCTGATCACGGATGCAGGCCTGTTTGCACAGGTCAGTGCCTACAAGGGTTGGGCCTTCATCGCCATCACCAGCCTGCTGCTGCACCGCGTGCTGCGGCGGGTGCAGCGCAGCGCAAGTCCCTCGGATGCCACGATCGAAGGCGGCGGTTCGACACCACGCCTGGCCTTGTACGCGGCCGTCCTGGTGATAACGCTGGCGACGGCCGCAGCCGCCCGCTTCGACTACGACAGCCGCTGGGAACAGCAGGCACGCCAGGTCGAGGACGTGGCCGAAATGCGCGCCGAACAGGTCGGTGCCTGGCTGGCCGAGCGGCTGGCGCAGGCGCGGTTTGCCGCCACGAGCACGCACTTCGCGGACCTGGCCGGCTCGTGGCGCGAGTCCGGCGACGCCGGCGCGCTGAAGCGGCTGCAGCAGCGTCTGCAGGACCTGGCGCAGGCCTTCGGCCTGGCCGACGTGCTGCTGCTCGACGATGCGGGCCGACTGATCGACCGCCGCGACGGGTCGAGCTCACCCGCGGTGGCCGCGCTGCGCGATGCCGCGCTGCGCGCGCTGCGCAGCGGCCGCATCGAGCAGGCCGAGGTGCATGGCGGCGGGACCGCCGGCGCGCCGATGTGGCACGACATCGTCGCGCCGATCGGCGCGGGCAGCGCAGGCGCACGCGCGGCCCTGGTGCTGCGGCAGAACGCCGACGAGCACCTGCTGTCGACCCTGCGGAGCTGGCCGACGCCGCGTTCCACCGGCACGGCCGTCCTGGTGCGACGCCGCGGCGACGACCTGGTGGGCCTGTACGGCAGCACGCCGCGGCCGCTGTCCAGCCCCGATCTGCTGCCGGCACGCGTGATCCGTGGCGAGATGCCAGCGGGCAAGGTACTGCAGGGCGTGGACTTCCGCGGCACGTCGGTGCTGGGCGCGGTGCGGCCGGTGGCCGGATCAGACTGGTACCTGGTGGCCCGCATCGGTCTGGCCGAAGTGCGCGCCGAGTCGATGCGCAACACGCAGTGGATCGTCGCCGCCGGAGCGCTGGCCATACTCGGCACGATCCTCGTCCAGCTCTACCTCGGCCAGCGTCGCGCGCTGTTCGACGCCCGCATCGCACAAGCCGAGCAACAGCAGCGGCTGCGCTCGATGCTGCTGGTGCAGGCCATCGCCGACGGTTCGTCGGACGCGATCTTCGCCAAGGACCGCGACGGCCGCTACCTGCTGTGCAACGAGGCGGCGGCGCGCGCCCTGGGCCAGCCGGCCGCTGCCGTGCTCGGCCAGGACGACCGTGCCTTGTTCCCGCCGGGCACCGCCTCGCTGATCCAGGCCAACGATGCGCGCACGATGGACCACGGCCGGGTCGAGACCTACGAAGAGGCGGTCGTCACGCCGGACGGGCCCAAGACCTACCTGGCCACCAAAGGCCCGCTGCGCGACCCGCAGGGCCGGGTCGTCGGCCTGTGGGGCGTGTCGCGCGACATCACCGAGCGCAAGCGCCTGGACGACGAGTTGCGGGCCCACCGCCACCATCTGCTGCAGCTCGTCGACGAGCGCACGCACCAGCTCCTGCAGGCCAACCAGGACCTCGCCAGGGCGCGCGACCGTGCCGAGGCGGCGACGCGCGCCAAGAGTGCCTTTCTCGCCAACATGAGCCACGAGATCCGCACGCCGATGAACGCGATCATCGGCCTGACCTACCTGCTGCGCCGCGACAGCGCCGACGCGCAGGCCGCCGCGCGGCTGGATCGCGTCGCCGATGCCGCGCAGCACCTGCTGCAGGTGATCAACGACATCCTCGACTTGTCGAAGATCGAAGCCGGCAAGCTCGAACTGGAGGACGCTGCGTTCTCGCTGCGCGACACCGTCGACCGCACGCTGGCCCTGGTCGCCGACCGCGCACGCGACAAGGGCCTGGCGCTGGTGGCCGACACCAGCGCCGTGCCGGATGCCTGGACCGGCGATGCGACCCGCATCTCGCAGGCCCTGCTCAACCTGCTGGCCAATGCGATCAAGTTTACCGAGCACGGCCGTGTCGCGCTGCGCGTTCAGGTCATGCAGGAGCTCGACGACCTGCGGCTGCTGCGCTTCGCCGTCAGCGACACCGGCATCGGCATCGATGCCGCGACGCTGGCGCGGCTGTTCGCCGCCTTCGAGCAGGCGGATGCCTCCACCACGCGGCGGCATGGTGGCACCGGGCTGGGGCTGGCCATCACGCAGAGCCTGGCCCGCCTGATGGGCGGCGACGCCGGTGCCAGCAGCACCCCGGGGCAGGGCAGCGAATTCTGGTTCACGGCCCGGCTGCGGCCGGCGCCGAGCGCGCAGCGTGACCGTTCGGGCCCGGCCGCCTCGGCCGAGGCAGCACTGCGCGCCGGCTGCACCGGATCGCGACTGCTGCTGGCCGAGGACAACGAGATCAACCAGATCGTCGCCGCCGAACTGCTGCGCAGCGTGGGCCTCGTCGTCGACATCGAAGCCGACGGCCAGGCTGCCGTCGAAAGGGTGCGCCGCCAGCATTACGACCTGATCCTGATGGACGTGCAGATGCCTCTGCTCGACGGCATCCAGGCGGCACGCGCGATCCGGCAGTTGCCGGGGCAGCGGCGCACGCCGATCGTCGCGCTCACCGCAAGCTCGCTGGCCGAAGATCACAAGGCCTGCCTGGACGCCGGGATGAACGAGGTGCTGATCAAGCCGATCGATCCGGCGGCACTGTTTGCCGTCTTGCTGAGGCTGCTGCGACCGGCCGCAGACGCCGCGGCCGCGGTGGCCCCGGCTGCACCCGGCCAGGGCGAGCCGGGCGGCGAGGCCAGCCCTCGGCCCGCCCGGCCCTGAAGCGCCGGGCCGCCGGCAAGCCCAGGCCGGTGCCTCAAGCCTGGCCGACTGCGGCCTGGAGCCGGTGTCTGTCCGGCACCGTGATGCTGCGTCCGGCCACCTGCAGCAGCCCGGCCGCGGCCAGATCGCGCAGGATGCGCGAGAAGTGCTCGGGTGTCAGGTTCAGCTGCGATGCGATCTCCGCCTTGGTCGCCGGCAGCGTCAGCACCAGGCTCGTGTCGCCGCGGCCGTGGCGCAGCAGGTAGGCGACGAAACGTTCGCTGCCGCTGCCCAGGGCCTGCCGGTCGAGCTCGTGCACCAGGTTCTCGACGCGCTGGCTCAGGCCCGCGATCATGCGGCGCGCGAACTTCGGGTCGCGCTCGAGCTCGGCGAATACCGCCTCCTTGGGCACCTGCAGCACCAGCGTGTCGGCGGCGGCTTGCGCCTGCACGAGCGTCGGCCGCTCGAGGAACATCACCGGCTCGCCGAAGCTCTGCCCCGGCCCGACGATGCCGGTCAGCCGCGCGGCGCGCGCCGATGTCGTCGAGCTCAGTTTGACCTCGCCGTAGGCGACGACGTACATCGCCGTTGTCGGTTCACCCTTGCGGAACAAGGTCTCGCCGCGCTCGAGCGGGCGTCGTGTGGTCGACGCCGCCAGGCGCGCCAGCGCCGCGGCGTCCAGGGCCTTGAACAGCGGCAGGCGCGCCAGGAAAACCTGCGCCGGGATCTCCTTGCGCGCCATGCAGGATCAGGTCAGGCGACGACGGCGATCAGCGCGGGGTCGTCGGCGTGCTCGACGAGGATCGTGCGCACCCAGCCCTGCCAGGCGTCGGCGAAGGCCAGGCGTGCGGCAGCGTCGGCACCCGGCTGCAGGGCCTGCTGCATCGCCGTGCTCAGCGTCGCCGGCCGCGGCACGACTTGCGGCCGATGCTCCAGCTCGACCGCCTGGCCGTTGTCCAGGCGCGTGTAGCGGATCTCGCCGTTCATCGGCACACCGAAGCGCAGCAGGTTCTGGCGTGCGTAGCGGCCGCCCAGGCCCTTGAAACCGCCTTAGTTGGCGGCACCGGTGACGAGGCCGGCGACGCTGGCGATGACGCCGGCCACGCCCTCGTCGAGAGTCTGGCGCAGCTCGACGCGCACTTCGCCGCGGCGCGGCATCGACTGTGGATAGAGCCGGGCCAGCGCGGTGCGCGTCATCAGGTAAGCGCCGGCCACGGTCGGGCATGAATGGCCGGTCAGCTTGACCGCATCGAGGTAGCGGTACACGAGCACACCCCCCGTGGCCGCGCCCAGGGTCTCGGCGAGCGGGTCGACGACGACGATCGGCGGCACGGCGTCGAAGAATTCCGGTGTCTGCATGGTGTGGCCGGCGCGCCGGGCCGCGTCCAGCAGCACGGGGAGGTCCGAGGTCATGACGCGGCTCCTTAGATTTCAGTGAACAAGGTGGATCGGCTTGAAGCCGGGATGATCGAAGTGGCTGCCGTAGGCGTTGACGGCCTGCGCCAGGTGCACCAGACCCTGGGCCGGGCGCAAGCGGGCGTTCTTGCCGGCCATCGCTTCGGTGCCGGCGGCGAGGTCGGCGATCACCAGGTGCAGCATGGCGTCGGCGGCGGGCTCGAGCTTGCAGTGGGCGACGATGCCGCCGACCTCGGTCTCGACCTGTGTGGCCAGCTCGCGATACTGCGCGGCACCGAGCTTGCCGGCGTGCGCCGCTGCCAGCCGCGGCTCGACCAGGCCACGGATGCGGCCCATGCCCGTGCGCAAGGCGTCGTCGGTGGCCCACTTGCGGCCCTGGTTCAGGCTCAGCTCGTGCTCGCTGGCGCCATCGTGGGCGTGCGTCGCCGGCTGCGCGAGCGCAGTTCCGGCCAGGCTCGTCGTCATCACGGCCGCGGCCAGCATGCCAGCCAACCGGCCCCATCTCTTCGTCGTCATCCCGATCTCCTTGCGGTCCGCGGTGGCACCATTGCCCCCTCGGTCGAGGCGGTCTGACCGGTGCGGTGCGGGCCGGTTCGGCGAAGTCCGGGTTTCCTTAGGATTCATCAAGAAATTCGTGGCGCGGCGCGCCCATCGAAGCCGCGCCGGCGCGCGCCTCAAGCCCGCACTGCGCGGCGCCCACCACGCCGCCCGCGCAGCACGGCCGTCGCGGTGTTGGCGATGAAGGCCAGCAGCGCCAGGGCCGACAACAGGCCGCCCCACCGTGTCCATTCGAAGGCGCCGGTGGCGTCGCCGGCCAGGCGCAGCAGCAGCGACGCATGCAGCAGCACCAGCGGCGCATAGAAGGCCGGGTGGTAAGGCACGGCCACGCGCAGCACGGCCGGAAAGATGATCGGCGCGTGGCCGAACACCATCGCGAAGACGAAGCCCAGCAGCAGCGCGTGCAGCGCCGCGTCGTAGGACCGCGTGCCCGGCGTCAGGCCGAAGGCAGCGACCACCGCGCCGCCCAGCGCGAGCCAGAAGTAACCCGACAGCAGGCACACCGCGATGTAGCGCGTCAGCCCCTGCTGGCGCACGGTGCGCCGGGCGATGTCGTGGCGCAGCAGCCAGGCCGCCAGCGCCAGCAGCGCGACGCCGAACAACTGCCTTCCCCAAGCCTGCGGCCAGGCCAGCAGCGCCACCAGCACGGCGGCGACGATGGCCGTGAACACCTGCTTGGCGCCGTTCGAGGTCGGCAGGAAGCGCGACAGTTCCAGCCGCTCGCCGGCGATCGTCAGCACCAGGAAGGCGAGCCACCAGCCGGCGACCTCGTGCACCGCCCAGCCCGCGGCCCACAGTGCCGTGCCGGTGGTCCAGCAGGCCGCGGCGACGGCGATGGTGAGCATGAAACCTTCACGCTGGCGCCACAGCACGTCCAGCGACGCGGCCAGCAGCACGCCGCTGGCGGCCAGCATCAGCCAGGGCGTGGCGCCGTGCTGCCCGTGCAGCGCCGCGGCGGTGCCCAGACCGGCCAGCAGCGGCCCGGCGTAGGCCCACGGGCGGCCGATCGCCACCGCGCGTTCGAGCCCGATGACGACACCGAAGAAGCCGCAGATCATCAGCGGCCCGTGCAGCGCAGCGGCGCTTGCGGCGGCCGCGGGCATGGTCCAGCCCAGCCGCGCCAGCCCGGCACCGACGCCGACGAAGAGCGCGATGAAACCCAGGATCAGCAGCGGCAGGCGCTCCCAGGCCGGGCGGCGCGGCGCCGCCGGCGCGGCGCCCGCGGGCGCGCTCATCTGAAGTTCCAGCCGAAGTGTTCGCGGGCGAAGTCGCTCATGCGCTCGGGCGTCCACGGCGGGTCCCACACCAGTTCCACCTCGACCGGCATGCTGGCCGGCACGACGGCCTGCAAGGCGGCGTGCACGTCGTCGACGATCATCTCGGCCATCGGGCAGGCGGCGCTGGTCATCGTCATCTGGATCTGCACCCCCGCGTCGGAAACGTCGACGCCGTAGATGAGGCCGAGTTCGACGATGTTCATGCCGGCCTCGGGGTCGATCACGCTGCGCAGCGCCTCGCGCACCGAGTCCTCGTCGGGCAGGTTCACGGCGCGCTCCGCAGCCGGTGCACGAACGCCAGCCGCTGCGACGGCACGAAGCCGGCCTTGTAGAGAAACGCGAGCAGGCCCAGGTTGCGCTGCGGCACGACGGTTTCGACGCGTTCGACACGCAGCGCATCGAGGTTGGCGAACAGTTGCGACAGCAGCGCGCGGCCGATGCCGCGGTGGGCAAACGCGGGGTCGACGCCGATGGTGTCGATCACCGCCACCGGCTCGGTGCGGCCGAAGTCTCCGAGGTCGGCGCGTGCCATCAGGTAGCCGACGATGGCGTCGTCGCAGCGCGCCGTGAGCGATACGCGCACGCCGCCGTCGGCCAGGGCCTCGGCCAGGCGGGCGGCGATGTAGTCGAGCCGCTGGCGGCCGGTGATGCCGCCGTCGATGCGCGCGATCGCATCCAGGTCGGCCGGCGTCATCGAGCGCACGTCGGCGCGGTCGCGGGCCAGGCGTTCGTGGTCGTTGGCATCGAGGTGGCCGTAGTCGATCTCGTGCGCCGCCGCGGCCAGCGCCGTGGCCTTGTCCGCGCCCTTGTCCGCGGGTTCGACACGTTCGGCGCCGCCGTCGACCGCGCCCTCGACGATCTGTTCGGGTGCGAGTTCGAAACCCAGGGCGTCGAACCACGACAGCATCGCGGTGTCGCGCCAGCTCGCCGCGGTGCGTGTCTCGACCATGCCGTGGCGCAGCGCCCACGATTCCATGGCGTCGAACAGCCGCTGGCCGACGCCGGCGTTGCGCCGGTCGGCACGAACGCCCACCAGTTCCAGGCGCAGCGCGGGCCGGCTGAGGCCGAATTCGCCGACCAGCACACGCGCCAGGATGAAGCCGGCGAGGCCGCGCCCATCGTCGGCGGCGAACTGCGCATGCAGGTCCGGCTCGCGGCGCGCCGCGGCCAGCCGGCGTTCGATGTAGTCGCGGCGCGTGCGCCCTTCGCTGGCGGCGTCGATGGCCACCACGGCGTCGATATCGGCCGGCGCCAGCGGGCGGATCGTGATCTCGGTTTCAGCGGTGGCAGGGTTCATGGCACGGGCTCCTCGTTCAGGCCGGATGGGGGTGCTTGGGATTGCCTGCCAAGCTCAGCCCGCAGCGTACGCGAATGCGAGCTGGCGGTCTGTTTCTTCGTCGAGCAGGTCGTCGAGCAGGGGCAGCAAGGCCATCGACTCCTTCTGGATGTGCGCGACCTGGCGCTCGACGAGTTCGACCAGCAGGCGCTTCAGCGCCGCCGCGTCGGCCGGCGCCAGCGCACCGGCGGCCGCGGCGCGCGACAGCGGCGCCAGCTCGTCGACCACGGCACGGATGTTGTCGTGTTCCTCGGTCAGCAGCGCCGCCAGATCGCCGTCGCCGGCTTCGGCCATGGCGGGAAAGAGCTGCGTCTCCTCGAAGTCGAAGTGACGGCCGATGTCGTGCTCCAGATGCTGCAGCAGCGACGCGGCGAGTGCCGCGACTTCGGCGGCGCTGCCGCGCCCGAGCACGTGTTCGGCACGGTTCAGCAACTCGAGATGGGCCCGGTGCTCGTCGTCGAGGCAGCGGCTAACCTGGCGGGAGGGGGTCATGGCGCGGTGGCGGGCAGGCGGGCGGCGGCCCCTGTCCTGATAATGGTAAGAAGATACCAGAATACACGGCGCCGGCGCGCCTGCCCTTGTCGCATGTCAAGACGGCGATCGGTTCCCGCCCTCGCGAGAGCGCTGCAGCCGCCGCAGCAGCACGGCGAAAAAGGTGGCGAAACTCAGCGCCCCGGCCAGGCCGGCGAGCGCGGCCGCCGCCGCCAGCGCGCTGGCCAGCGCGGGCGCCGTGCTCAGCGTCGCCGCCGCCAGCAGGAGCAGTGCCGCGACGTGGCAGGGCAGGTGCCAGGCCAGCGGGCGGTCGAGTGTCAGCGCCGACGGTGTCGGTGGCCGTTTCTGCCCGCGCGCGGCGTGCATCGACGCCAGGAACGGCAGGATGCGCTGCAGCACGCCGAACAGGAAACTCAGCAGCCAGCCGCCGATGACGGCGATGCCGAACAGGCGGCCGAAGGTCTGCGTCGGTGCCCCGAGCACGAGCGCCAGCGCCAGCGCCAGCGCCAGCGCCAGGCCGGCCCAGCCGATGCGCATCAGCACCAGTGCGCGGCCGAGGTCGCGCCGCATGCCGCCGGCCAGCGTCTGGCGCACCAACTGCAGGTGCAGCGCCAGCGCCAGCGTGCCGGCAGCGATGGCGGCCAGGCGCAGCGCGGTCGGCGCGGCCCCGAAGGCGGCGGCGATGGCCAGCGCGATGGCCGCCATCGCCGCCGCGCCCGAGGCGAGCTGGCGGCGTTCGTCGGGCACCGGCGCGAGCGCGAACATCGGCAACAGCACGTACGACAGCCCGAAGACCAGCAGCCCCATGACGCCGAAGGCCGCGGCCAGCAGGTGCAGGCCGCGCGCGGCGGCTGCGTCCAGCAGCGGCCGGCCCAGCCACAGCGCGACCAGCGCCACCGCGCTGGCGCCCAGCAGCGCCAGCGCCGCCAGCGCCCCCCAGCCGTGCAGCACGACACCCGGCATGCCGCGCGCGCCGCGCAGGTTCAGCCCCAGCAGCACGCCGAATACCGCCAGCGCGCCCAGCACCGCGGCGGCGCCGGCGGCGATCCAGCTCGGCTCGGCACGGCCCATGCCCAGCGCCAGCAGCGCGACGCCGGGCACGTAGGCCCACCACAGCGCGGCCATCAGCCGATGCGATCGCACCGGCTGGCGCGTCGCCACCGGCAGCAGCTGCAGGCTGGCCCCGATCGCGCAAGACAGCAGCGTGCCCAGCGTGATCAGGTGCAGCGCGGCCAGCGGCCAGCCCAGCCCGCCCTGCCAGCGTGGCCAGTCGCCGGCGCCGGCCAGCAGGGCCAGCCAGGCCAGCACGTGGAAGACGACGCCGGCACCGAAGAAGCGCCACGGCAGCGAGGCCGGCAGCAGGCGGCTGCCGGCACCGGCAAGGAAGGTGCCGGCAAGGCGGCGCGGCGGCGGTTTCACGGCGCCGCGGCCAGCCGCAGCCGTACCTCGCCGGGGTCGCCGGCGATGCGTTCGGCCCACCAGCCGATCTGCACCAGTTCGGGGTACAGCAACAGCGGGTCGCGGTCGTGGTGCACGATCAGCACGCCGTGCGGGCCCACCTGCTGCACCAGCTGCATGATCAGCACCAGCGGCTGCGGCGCGTGCAGGCCGCGCACGTCGACGTGCAGGCCGTCGTCGGCGCTCCAGACGGGTGCGGCAGGCGCGCCGATGCCGGTCATGCCGAGGCCTCTTTCAGCCAGGCGGCCCGCGTCCGGCGGTGGCCGTCGGCCTGACCCTGGAGCCGGCGCGGGGCCATCGTTCAGGTGCCCGTTTCGCGGCCCTTGCGTAGGTCGCGCACACGTGCCGCCTTGCCCTGAGAGCGCGGCAGGCTGCCCGGCGCCATGACCACGATCTGGGCGCTGACGCCGATCATCGACTTGACGTGGTGGACGGCTTCACGGGCCAGCGTTTCGAAGGTCTCGGGCGCGACGCCGGGCAGGGCCTCGACCTCGATGCGCAGCTGGTCCAGGCTGCCGCGGCGTTCGATCACCAGCTGGTAGTGCGGCGCCAGCCCGGGCCGGCCGACCAGCACGGCCTCGATCTGCGACGGGTAGACGTTGACGCCGCGGATGATCAGCATGTCGTCGTTGCGCCCGGTGACGCGCAGGATGCGCAGGTGCGTGCGGCCACAGTCGCAGCGCTGGCGCGTCAGCCGCGTGATGTCGCGCGTGCGGTAGCGCAGCATCGGCAGCGCCTCCTTGGTCAGCGTCGTGATCACCAGCTCGCCGGCGTCGCCGTCGGGCACCGGCGCTCCGGTCTCGGGGTCGACGAGCTCGAACAGGAAGTGGTCCTCCCAGCCGTGCAGCCCGTTGCGACACTCGCATTCGCAGGCCACGCCCGGGCCCATGATCTCGGACAGGCCGTAGACGTCGTAGGCCCGCAGTCCCAGGCGCGCCTCGATCTCGTCGCGCATCGCGGCGCTCCACGGCTCGGCGCCGAACATGCCGACGCGCAGCCGGCTGCGCCGCAGGTCCACGCCCATCTGCTCGGCGACTTCGGCGATCGCCAGCGCGTACGACGGCGTGGCGCACAGCACGCTGGCGCCGAAGTCCATCAGCAGTGCCACCTGGCGTTCGGTGCCGCCGCCGGAGATCGGCACCACCGGGCAGCCCAGGCGCTCGGCGCCGCAGTGCGCGCCCAGGCCGCCGGTGAACAGGCCGTAGCCGTAGGCGTTGTGCACCAGGTCGCCGCGGCGCACGCCGGCCCCGGCCATCGAGCGCGCCATCAGGTCGGCCCAGCGGCCGAGGTCGTCGGCGGTGTAGCCGACGACGGTGGGCCGCCCGGTCGTCCCCGACGAGGCATGCACGCGCGCCAGGGCGTCGACCGGCCGCGCGAACAGGCCGAAAGGGTAGTGGTCGCGCAGGTCGGTCTTGACCATGAACGGCAGGCGCCGCAGGTCGTCGAGGTCGGGCCGCGCATCGGGATGCAGGCCCGCGGCGTCGAGCCGTGCGCGCTGCCAGGGCACGTGCGTCCAGGCATTGCGCAGCACGGCGCGCAGGCGCTCCACCTGCAGCGCCGCGAGTTCGTCGCGCGACATCGTCTCCAGGGCCGGGTGCAGGCCGATCTCGGCGTTGAAGTGCGTGCTTTCGGCGATGGCGCCCATGGTTGCTCTCCTTGCTTGGGCTAGACGCGCCGCACGCCGCGCACCGGCAGCCGGGTCAGCGCGAAACCCTGGTTGTAGGCGCCGCGCGTGACGAGCGTGAACTTGAACCACGAGCCGCCGGCCAGCGCCAGTGCGCCCGCCAGCAGCTGCAGCGCGAGCCGTGCCGCCGGCGGCAGCGGCGAGCTCGCGGCCAGCACCGCGGCGGCCAGCGGCAGCAGCGTGGCGGCCTTGAAGAAATGGCCGGCGTGGTCGATCGCCGCCAGTGCCCGCGGCGCCGCGCGCAAGCGGCGCCGCCAGGCCAGCCACAGCGCCAGCCGCGCCAGCAGGGCCAGCGCGAAGGCCAGCCAGGGCAGCGCCGGCGCCGGGCCCGCGGCCGCCGCCAGCAGCAACCAAAGCCCGCCGCCCTCGGCCAGCCCGGTGGCCACGATCAGGGGCACCGTCAAGGGCTCGCGCCAGGCCGGGATGCCCTTGGCCGCCTGCAGCATGCGCGCCTGGCAGTAGACGAAGGCCGCTGCAGCCAGCGCCGGCAGCACCACCAGCCAGGCCGCGCGCGCGCCGCCGAACCAGGCCACGGCCACGGCGCCGAAGAGCAGCGGCGCGACGAGCGCCTCGCGCGACATCCACGACCGCCCCGGATGCCGGATCACGTTCATCGCGCGCAGCGGGCGGCCGATCTCCAGGAACACCGACAACAGGCCCAGCGCGACCAGCGCCGCGCCTGCCAACAGCAGCCAGCGCGGCCCGCCGGCGAGCGCGGCGAAGACCAGCAAGCCGCTGCCGGCGCCGCCACCCATGAAGTTGGCGGCGGCACGGCCGTCCCAGCTCTGCTGCTGCCAGGGGTTGGGGCCAAAGCTCATGGCACGACCTCTTCATCGTTGCGGTCCCACAGGTAGTAGAAGCCGGGGCCGGTGCCCAGCTCCTCGTGCATGCGGAAGTGCTGGTTGGCCTGCAGCAGCTGGTTGATGTTGCTGGCCGGGTCGTCCAGGTCACCGAAGGTCAGCGCATCGGCGATGCAGGAGTTGACGCAGGCCGGCGTGGCCGCAGGGTCGATGCCCGGCTTCAGCCCCTGGGCCAGTCCGGCGTCGATGCGGTCGACGCAGAAGGTGCACTTGGTCGCCACCGCCAGCCGCGAGTCGTCGCCGCGCTGGGTCTCGTGCGCGCTGGCCTGGCCGTAGGCGAAGCTGGTGCGCTCGGTCTTGTAGCGCGCCTGGTAGGGGCAGGCCACTGCGCAGTAGGCGCAGCCGATGCAGATGTCGTAGTCGATGGTGACGATGCCGTCGGCACGCTTCTTCGTCGCCGTCGTCGGGCACACGTCCATGCAGGCCGGTTCGTCGCAGTGCTGGCAGCCCACCGGCACGAAGACGCGCTGCACGTCGGGGTAGCTGCCGAACTCCATGTCGAGCACGCGCCGCCATTGCACGCCCGGCGGTGTCGCATTGGCGTGTTTGCAGGCCGCGGTGCAGGTCTGGCAGCCGACGCAGCGGCGCAGGTCGGCGACCATCGCCCAGCGCGTCATGACCAGGCTCCTTGGCGCGCGATCTTCACGCGCACGACGTCGGCGCCCGAGCCGGTGGCGTCGGTGAGGGCGATCGACATCGTCGTCAGCGAGTTCATGCTGGCCATGCCGAAGTCCTTGGCGTGCGGCGTCGCCCAGTGGTCGAACTGGCCGATCAGCAGCAGCGTGTCGGGCCGGATGCCCTGGCGCAGCACGGCGCGGGCGCGCACCTGGCGCTGCGGCGTCGCGATCTCGATCTCGTCGCCTTCGGCGACGCCCAGTCGCTCGGCGGTGCCGGCGTTGACGATCACGCCGCGGTGGCCGGCGATGTTGTCCGAGACCTCGCGCATCAGCTGCATGCCGGCGTTGGCGCCCCAGGCGTACTGCATGCTGCGCGCGGTGAGCAGCCAGAACGGGTAATCCTCGGCGCGGCCGCCGAGCTGCGCGACGCTCGTTTCCCACAGCCCGGGGAAGTCTTTCCACGCCGGCAGGCCCTGGTACTCCTTCAGCTGCTCGTCCCACCAGTGCATGTCGTGCTCGTGCAGCCGGCGTCCGAGTTCGCGACCGACGCGCAGCAGCCGCTCCTGGTAGGGCAGCTCGAAGCGCAGCCCCACCTTCTCCATCGTCGGCAGCAGGTACCACTCGCGGCGCGGGAAGGGCTTGGTCGCCAGGCCGTGCTCGCGCCACCAGTCCAGGCCATGCGTCAACGCGCCGTCGCTGACCTCGGCGCTGGCGGCGCGGCACACGGCGTCCCAGATCTGTTCGCGATCGTGGCGCGCCGCAGTGTCGAGCGCGAAGTCGCCGAACTCGCTTCGCAGCGGCACGCCGCCCGCACCCTTGTTGATCGCGGCGTAGTATTTCTCCGAGACGCCGGCGCGGTGGGCGAGCTCGGTGCTGATGTCGGTGAAGTCGCGTGCCTGGCCGTGCGGCGCGACGACCGGCTGGCGCAGCGCGAAACCCTGGTGGTCCCAGAACGATTCCTGGTACTTGGTGCCGCCGACGCGCCACAGCTGCAGGCTCTCGAGGTCCATCGCGTCGGGCAGCAGCACGTCGGCGAAGTGGTTGGTCTCGTCGAACGTGTAGGCGAAGGCGACCGTGAACGGGAAACGCGCCATGCGCTCGCCGAGCTTCTGGGTATCCCAGAACGAGACGCCGGGGTTGGTGCGGTAGATGAACCAGACCTCGGGCAGCGTGACGCGCGGCAGGCCCTTGGGCGTCTCGTCGAGGAACAGCCACGAGAAGTGCGTCGGCCCCAGCGCCTGGCTCCAGGGCCCGTCGGCTGCCAGCGGCACCATCGTGCGATAGGCGTTGCGGATGTTGGGGCTGGGCGACCACTGCTCGCGGCTGGTCGGGTTCAGCGGGTAGTGCATGAAGCCGTCGGGGCCGGGCTTGACGCTCTCGTGGCGGTGCGACATCGGCCGCGTCAGCCGGATCGTGGTGCCGATCGTGCCGCCAGGCACTTCGAGCGCGCCGGCCAGCGTGGCCATCAGCGTGCGCGCCCAGCAGCATTCGAAGCCACCCCAGCCGTTGTTGACGGTCTTGCCCAGCGTCACCGCGACCGGGCGGTAGGGCATCGTGATGCCGTCGATGTCCATGGTCTGGCCGACGCAGGCGTGGGCGATCCACTCGTTGGCGATGCGGCGCATCGTCGCCGCCGGCACGTCGCAGATCGCCTGCGCCCACTCCGGGCTGTACGGGCGCATGTGCTCGACGAGGCAGCTGAATGCCGTGCGGCCGGCGAGCCGGCCTTCGGCCAGCACGTCGCCGTCGGGGCCGATCTCGACCGCGTCGACCTCGTAGCTGCCCTCGAGCGCCTCCTGCAGGGCGGCCGCGTCGTGTTCGCGCGCGCCGGCCGCCGCCCGGTCCCAGACCAGCGGCTTGCGGCTCGTGCGGTCGCGCAGGTAGTAACCGTTCGGCCCGATCAGGTAGGGCGACGCGGTGCGCGTGGCCAGGAAGGGCAGGTCGAGCTGGTCGCGCGCCACCTCGTGCAGCAGGACGTGGATCAGCGCGTACAGGAAAGCGGCGTCGGTCTTGGGCTTGATCGGCACCCACTCGGCCGAGCAGGCGCCGGTGATCGACAGGTGCGGCTCGACCTGCACGCGCTTCATGCCGCGCACGCGCGCCTGGGCGTGCCGCGCGACGCCGGTGACGCCGCCCGAGGCTTCGATGTTCGAGCCGCAGGAGATGAGGTAGTTGCACAGCGGCGTGTCGGGCGTGACGATGAAGGCGCGGTGCCAGAACTCGCCGTACAGGTGCTCGGAGTGGTAGCACTTGACGCCCTGGCCCGAGCCGAAGCCCATGTCCACCGGCCCCCAGGCGGCCAGGAAAGCCGGGAAGGTGCCCATGTACGACTGCGGCGTGCCGGCGCCGCCGAAGCTGGCGGCGACGCGTGGGTAGCCCGACTCGTCGGTGAGGCCGCTGGCGCGCACGGACTTCAGTTTGTCGGCGATCAGCGCATACGCCTCGTCCCACGAGATCTCGGTCCAGCCCGGATCCTCGTCGCGCCCCTTCTTCGCGTTCGTGCGCTTCATCGGCGACAGGATGCGGTGCGGGTTGTTGACCTTCTGCACCAGCCCGTAGGCCTTGACGCAGACCTTGCCGCCGGCCGGGTGGATGCCGGCGGCGCAGAAGTTGGGCTCGACCTCGGTCGCCACGCCGTCCTCGACCTTCACCGTCAGCAGGTCGGGGCCGGCCACGCACTGGTAGCAGTAGGTGGGGACGCGGCGCGTGGTGGTGGCGGCCATCGCGGGCTCCGGTCAGTCGCTCGTGCCGGACTGGGCGGCTTTTGCTTTCTCGGCCTTGGCTGCCAGCCGCTGCGCGGTCTTGGCGATGTCGACGACGAAGCGTGAATGGCGCCCGCGCACGATCGGCTCGACGGCGTCGCGGCCCTCGACTTCGAACACCACGGCGCGGCCGTTGACTTCGGCCACGCGCACCGTCAGCTCGACCGCCATGCCCAGCAGCGTGGCGCCGATGTGGTCGATCTCGACCCGCGTGCCGACCGAATCCTCGCCGCCGTCCAAGTGCGCCAGCAGCAGGTTGCGGCAGGCCACTTCGATGTCGCGAACCAGCATCGGCGTGGCGTAGACACGCGCCGCCTCGCCCATGAAGTCGATCGTGCGTTCGCGGTCGACGTCGAACTTGGCGACGGCCTGGAGTCCGGCTTGCAGGGTGGTTTTCATGGATCGTCCTTGTCTGGGGTTCAATGACCGAGGTAGGCCTGTTGCACCTGCGGGTCGCGCAGCAGGTCGGCGGCGCGGCCCTGGCCGACGATGCGGCCGGTCTCCATGACGTAGCCGCGGTCGGCGATGGCCAGCGCCGCGCGCGCGTTCTGGTCGACGAGCAGGATCGTCGTGCCGCGCGACTTCAGTGCCGCGATGTGGCCGAAGATCTCGGCCACCAGCAGCGGCGCCAGGCCCATGCTCGGCTCGTCGAGCAGCAGCAGCCGCGGTTCGGTCATCAGCGCGCGGCCGATGGCCAGCATCTGCTGCTGGCCGCCGGACAGGTTGCCGGCGGCCTGGCTGCGCTTGTCGCGCAGCACGGGAAACATCGCCCACACCGTGTCGAGCGTGGCCGGCGTGCCGCGCGCGAAGGTGCCGAGCAGCAGGTTGTCCTCGACGCTCAGCGGGCCGAACACCTGGCGGCCCTCGGGCACCTGCACGATGCCGCGGCGCACGCGCTGGCGCGGCCGCTCGGCGCGGATGTCGGTGCCCTCGAAGCGCAGCAGCGTGGCGGTGGCAGGCTGCACGCCCGAGAGCGATCGCAGCAAGGTCGTCTTGCCGGCGCCGTTGGCGCCGACGATGGCCACCAGTTCGCCACTGTCGACGCGCAGCCCGATGTCGGCCAGCGCCGGTATGCGGCCGTAGCGGCTGGACAGCCCCGCGACTTCAAGCATGGGCCACCTCGGCCGGCGCCGCGGCGTCGGTCTCCACACCCAGGTAGGCTTCGATGACGCGCGGGTCGCGCGCCACCTCCGCCGGCGTGCCCTCGGCCAGGCGGGCGCCGCGTTCGAGCACGAGCACGCGGTCGGAGACCTCCATCACCAGCCGCATGTTGTGCTCGACCAGCACCACCGTCATGCCGCCGCTGGCGAGCTCGCGGATCAGGGTGTCGATCTCGTGCGCTTCGGTCTGGTTCAGGCCGGCGGCCGGCTCGTCGAGCAGCAGCAGCTTGGGCTCGGCGGCCAGCGCGCGGGCGATCTCCAGCCGCTTGAGCGCGCCGTAGGGCAGGGCGTCGGCCGGCGCGTCGACCCAGGCACCGAGGCCGACGCGGTGCATCAGCGCCCGCGCCTGCGCGCGGCTGGAGGCTTCGGCGCGGCGCAGCGCCGGCAGCCGGAAGATGGCCGGCACCAGCGCGGTGTTCTCGTGCAGGTGGCGTCCGGTCATCACGTTCTCGAGCGCGCTCATGTTGAAGAACACCTGCAGGTTCTGGAAGGTGCGGCCCAGGCCGGCGGCGGCCCAGCGGTGCGTCGGCTGGCCGGTGAGGTCCTGCCCGTCCAGGCGGATGCGGCCGGCGTCGGGCTCGTAGATGCCCGTCATCAGGTTGAGCAGCGTCGTCTTGCCGGCGCCGTTGGGGCCGATGATCGAGAACACCGTGCGCGCCGGTACCTCGAACGACAGCTCGGCGATGGCGCGCAGGCCGCCGAAGCCCTTGCTCAGGTGTTCGACCGCCAGCAGGCTCATCGCCGGCTCCGCGACAGCAGCCGCTGCAGCGTCGGCACGATGCCGCGCGGGAAGAACACCATGGTCACGATCAGGATGGCGCCGAAGGCCATCATCTCGTAGTCCTTGAGCACGGTCAGGAACTGCGGCAGCAGCGTCAGCACCGCGGCGCCGACGACCGCGCCCCAGATCGAGGCCATGCCGCCGAAGACGACCATGATGACCAGTTCCACCGAGTGCAGGAACGAAGCCTTGGCCGGCGTGATGAAGCCGGCGTAGTGCGCGGTCAGCGCGCCGGCGGTGGCGGCGATCAGCGCCGACTGCACGAAGACGCGCAGCTTCCATTGCGCGGAATCGATGCCCACCGTTTCGGCGGCGACCTCCGAGCCGTGCAGCGCACGCAGTGCGCGGCCGATCGGCGAGTCGATGAGGTTGAGCGCGAACCACACCGTCAGCCACAGCCCGACGCCGACGATGGCGTACCAGACCTGCTCGCCGCGCACGGCGTGTCCGAACAGTTCGAGCGCCGGCACCGCCATGCCGTCGGGGCCGCCGGTCACCGCGTCCTCGTTGGCCAGCACGATCGAGACGATGACCCCCAGGCCGAGCGTGGCCATCGCCAGGTAGTGGCCCTTCAGGCGCAGCGTCGGCCGGCCGACGAGCCAGGCCAGCAGGCCGACCGCGGCCACCGCCGCCGGCATCGAGGCCCAGGCCGGCCAGCCGTAGCGTGCGGCGAGGATCGCGCTGCCGTAGGCGCCCAGCGCATAGAAGCCGGCGTGGCCGAGGCTGATCTGGCCGGCGTAGCCGATGAGCAGGTTCAAGCCGACGCAGACGATGGCGTTGAGCGCCACCAGGATCGCGACTTCGAAGAAGTAGTTGTTCGGGAACACCAGCGGCAGTGCCAGCAGCACCAGCGCCAGCGCGACCAGGCCGCCGGTGCGCGCCGAGGCCAGCCGGCGCGTCCAGCCGGCGGCGGCTGGCGCAGCGTCGGGCGCGGGGCCGGCGCGCTCAGACACGTTCGCTGCGGTGGGCACCGGCCAGCCCTCCCGGCATGAAGAACAGCACGCCGAGGATGACGACGAAGGCGATCGCGTCCTTGTAGGCCGACGACACGAAGCCCGCACCCAGGCTTTCGAGCAGCCCCAGCATCAGGCCGCCGGCGACGGCGCCGCCGAAGCTGCCCAGGCCGCCGAGCATGGCCGCGGCGAAGCCCTTCAGGCCGAGCATGACGCCGACGTCGTAGGAGGTGAAGGTGATCGGCGCCGTCAACACGCCGCCGAGCGCGCCGAGCATGGCCGCCAGCGCGAAGCTGACGCTCATCACGCCGCGCGTGTCGATGCCCATCAGCTTGGCCGCCAGCGGGTTGAAGGCGGTGGCCCGCATCGCCTTGCCGTACAGCGTGCGGCTGAAGAACCAGCCCAGCGCCAGCACCGCCAGCGCCGTGCCGGCCAGCACCCACAAGCTCTGCGGCATGACGGTGGCGCCGAACAGCGCAATCGGGTCGGCGCCGGAAAACGCCGGCAGCGGGTGCACGCGTTTGTCCCACAGCACCTGCGCCAGCCCGCGCAGGAACAGCGCCACGCCGATGGTGATGATGATCAGCGTCACGACGTCGGCGCGGCCCGACCTCTGTGCCGGCTCGATGGCCAGCTTCTCGACCAGCAGGCCGACGACGCCGGACACCGCCACCGCCAGTGGCACCGCGGCGACCAGCGGCAGCCCGGCGGCGACCAGCGACACCGCGGCCATGCCGCCGATCATCACGAACTCACCCTGCGCGAAATTGATCGCGTGGCTGGCGTTGTAGACGATGGAGAAGCCCAGGGCGACGAGCGCGTAGATCGCGCCGGAGGTCAATCCGGCGGCGACGAACTGCATCCATTGGTCGCCCATGGCGGGTCCTGGTGCGCGCTCGGGGGCTTCACTTCACCAGCGACCAGGTGCCGTTCGTCACCTCGAGCATGCGGAAGGCGCTGAGGTCCAAGCCCATGTGGTCGGTGGCCGACATGTTGACGACGCCGCCGGTGCCGACGTAGCCGCGCGTGGCTTCCAGCGCGTCGCGCACCTTGGCACGGTCGGCGCTGCCGGCGGCCTTGATCGCGCCCACCGCCAGCATCAGGCCGTCGTAGGCGTGGCCGCCGAAGGTCGAGACGTCGCTCTTGTAGCGGGCCTCGTAGGCGTCGCGGTAGGCGGTGACGACCGGCTTCTGGGCGTCGCCGGCGGCCAGCAGGTCGGCCACCAGCAGCGCTGCGGCGGGCAAGCGAACGCCGTTGGCGGCGTCGCCCGAGAGCTTGATGTACTCCTTGGACGCGACGCCGTGCGACTGGTACAGCGGCAGCGCCAGGCCGACCTGCCGGTAGTTGCGCGTGACGATCGCCGGGCCCTGGCCGAAACCGGCGTTCAGCACCGCCTGCGCGCCGCTGCCGCGGATCTTCGTCAGTTGCGCCGTCATGTCGGTGTCGGTGGCGCCGTAGGTTTCGTCGGCGACGATCGCCACGCCGTGGTTGGGCGCCACCTTCAGGCACTCGGCCCGCATCGACTTGTCGAAACCGCCGCTGCCGGAGATCAGCGCCGCCTTGGCGAAGCCGCGGCCCTTCATGTCGACGAAGACCTTGTCGCAGGCCATGCGGTCGGTGTGCGGGGTCTTGAAGACCCACTTCTTCACCGGCTCCACGATGACCACCGCGCCGGCCAGCGAGATGAAGGGCACGCCGGCCTGCTCGGCCAGCGGCACCGCCGCCATCGTGGTGCCGGTGGTCGAGCCGCCGACGATGACGTCGACCTTGTCCTGCTCGAGCAGCCGCTTGGCGAAGGTGCGCGCCTTCTCGGCGTCGCCGGCGTCGTCGTAGGCCGTCAGTTGCAGCTTGCGCCCGAGCACGCCGCCGGAGGCATTGATGCGCTCGACGAAGAGTTCCAGCGTCTTCAGTTCGGGGTCGCCGAGAAACGACGCCGGCCCGGTGACCGACAGGAAGCTGCCGATGCGAATCGGCTCCTGTGCCAGCACCGGCGCCGCAGCGGCGGCCAGGGTCACGAGGGCGGCGCGTGCCAGATGGCGGGCGTGACGCAAGAGGGTCATGGGTGTCTCCTGGGGTGGTTCCGGTGCGGTCGTGCCGCGCTGGGCTCGCCGCTCGTGGGGACGTTGTCGCGCTCGGTGCGAACCGGCGCGGTCTTAGAATACGTCCGTCAAGCTCATTCTGGTACTGGAATGCGCATTTGGATTTGACCTGGGTCAGTTTTTCGGGGGTTGCCGTGGGTTCGAAAATGCCGCAGACGCGTCGCGCCGCCAGGCGCCGGCCACGGGGAGCGGCGCAGCCCCTGGAGGCCGCGGCCGAGCTGCAGGTGCGCCCGGTGCGGCAGGCCGACCTGCCCGCGGTGATCGCGCTCGACGCCACCGTCACCGGCTTGCACAAGGCCGACTACTGGCAGCGCATCTACCGCCGCTACGGCGTCGGCGGCCAGGGCCTGCGGCATTTCCTGGTGGCGGTGCACGGCGAGCACGTGGTCGGTTTCATGATCGGCGAGGTGCGTGACTGGGAATTCGGCTCGCCGCCGTGCGGCTGGGTGTTCGCCATCGACGTCGATCCGCGTGCGCGCCAGCAGGGCGTGGGCACGCGACTGCTGGCGGCGATGCGCGAACGCTTCGAACACGTCGGCGTGCGCGTGCTGCGCACGATGCTGGCCAGCGACAATCCGCTGATCCTGTCCTTCTTTCGCAGCCAGGGCATGACGGCGGGCCGCCTGATCCCGCTCGAACTGGCCATCGGCCCGGAGGCCTGAGGCGATGAAACTGCAAACGAACACGCGGCTGGCGCTGTACAGCGTGCTCGAGTTCGCCGCCCGGCCGGGTGAACACGTGCCGGCGGCCGAGGTCGCCGCCAAGTACGGCGAATCGCTGCACCACCTGGCCAAGGTGCTGTCGGAGCTGGCGCGTGCCGGCATCGTCGACTCGGTGCGCGGCGTCGGCGGCGGTTACCGCTTCGCCGCCAATCCGCGCCGGCTGACGCTGCTCGACGTCATCCGGCTGTTCGAAAACCAGGGCGCCGCGGCAGCGGCCGCGCCGCCTGCCACGACGCCCGTGGACCTGGCGCTGGGCCAGGTGCTGGCGGAGATCGACCAGATCGCGCAGGCGACCTTCGGTTCGATCACGGTGGCGACCATGCTGGGCATCGTCGAACGTGCGGCGCAGCCGGCGCCGTGAGCGGCGGCAGCGGACACCGCTGCGGCGGCCGGGCCGGGGCCCGGTGATGACCCGCTGACAGTGGGTGGCGAGCAGCTGCTAACATTTCGATTCAAGGTCACACCGTGCTCGACACCCGCAGCTTCGACATCCCCCGCTTCCTGGCGGTGCTGCCGCTTTTCTCGGACATCGGCAACGTTGAAATCGAGCGTCTGGCCAAGGGCTGCCAGCTGCGACGTTTCGAGCGCAGCGAGATGGTGTTCCGCATGGGCGAGCCCTGCGACTCGTTTCACGTCGTCGTCGTCGGGCAAGTGAAGCTGTTCGTGATCTCGCCGTCCGGGCAGGAGAAGGTGATCGAGCTGGTCAGCCCCGGCTCGAGCTTCGCCGAGGCGCTGATGTTCCTGGGCAAACCCTATCTCGTGAATGCGCAGGCGCTGGCCGATTCCCTGCTGCTCACCGTGCATCGGCAGGCCGTGCTGGCCGAGCTGGAACAGGACAACCGGTTCGCGCTGCGCATGCTCGCCGGCCTGTCGCGCCGCCTGCATGGCCTGGTGCACGACGTGCAGGCCTACGCGCTGCAAAGCGGCGTGCAGCGTGTCGTCGGCTACCTGCTGCGCGACCAGGACTTCGAAGCCGGCCCCGCGGGCGACGCGCGCACCGTTTCGCTGCCGGTCAGCAAGGCCACCGTGGCGTCGCGCCTGTCGCTCACGCCCGAGTACTTCTCGCGCGTGTTGCGTGAACTCGAATCGGCCGGGCTGATCGAGGTCGACAAGCGCGACATCCGCATCCTCGACGGCAAGCGGCTGGCGGCTTACCGGGGTTGAGACGGGCCGCGCTGGCCGCGGCGTGCACGGCCTTGCCACGGCTTCAGGGCTGGCGACCGGCCCACAAGGGGCCGATGGCATCGAGCGTGTTCTTCAGCAGCAGGGCGAACTCGGTGTCGCCCTCCATGACCAGCTGGCGCTCGAAGAACAGGCGGTCGGCGTCGTCCTCGCCGCGCACCAGCCGCAGCAGCGCGGCGGTGTGGGCGCGGATCACGACCACCGGTGCGACACCGGCACGCGCCACCTCGAAGCCGCGCTCGCCGAGCACCAGGCGCACACGCAGCCCGGTCTCGACGGTTTCGAGCTCGATGCAGCGCTGCTTGAGCAGCGTGCGCTGCGTATCGTCCAGGCGCGGCCAGAGCAGGTGGTCGAGCACTCGCGCTGCCACGAACGAGGGCGGGCCGATCGGCAGCCGGCGCACGACGCCACGCAGCCGCCGGGCCACGGCCTGCAAGGGCCACGGCGCTTCGGGCCAGCCGCCGGCGCGCGGGGCGGCGGTCACTGGGGAACCTTCGTGCTGCGCACTCCGGTATTCGCCCTTGGGACGGCCCGGCGCGCTCATGCCGCCACCGCCACGATGCCCGGCCGCTGGCGCGCGAAGCCGTCGACCAGCGTGCCCGGCAGCCCCGCCGCGCGCAGCAGCGCGATCGCCTCGCCCGCCGGTGCGCCTGCGTTGAGCACGGCGTCGAAGCTGTCCAGCACCTGCATGAAGCCGCGGCTGCAGGGCGACAGCCGCAGCCTGGGCACGCCCGCGGCGGCCAGCGCCGGGCCGGCGCCGAGCAGGCAATGCAGTGCCGCCGACTGCGTCTGGATGCCGTTGAGGACCAGGAAGGGCTCGCCTTCGCTGGTGGCCAGCAGCAGGCCGTCGGCATCGTCGCGGCAGCGGAAGTCGCACTCGTCCTTCTTCAGCCGGTGGTGGCGTGCCGTGAAGCAGCGCGCCGAGAACGCCAGCGGCAGGCGGCCGAAGGCAAAGACCTCGGTCAATACCGGCCCGCCGGCACCCCGCACCGGGTCGGCGGCCGGGTTGATGCGCGCGACGGCATCGAGCGAAAGCTCCAGCGGCGGCACCCAGGTGCCGGCGCCCAGGGGCGCCACTTCGGCCAGCGCCGCGCGGCTGTAGACGTTGACGTGGGGCCCGACGACGAAGGCGTGGCGAGCGGGCCGCGCAGCGTGCAAGCGGGCCAGCGTGGCCAGCGCCGAGGCATCGCCGGCTTCGACCGCGAACTCGTCCTGTTCGCACAGCCGGTGCACCGTGCGCAACTCGGCTTCGGTGGCGACCAGCGGCATCGTGGCCAGCACGACGGTCTTGCCGGCGGCGGCCAGGTCGCGAGCCAGCGCCATCCAGTCCTCGGTCTTGAACTCGTTGCGGCGCGAGCAGACGACCTCGCCCAGCACCACCGTGTCGACCGCCGGGTGCTCGGCCACCTCGGCGTAGAAGGCCATCGTGTGCTGACGCGGCCACCAGTACTGCAGCGGTCCGACCGTGAGGCCGTAGCGGCGGGGCAGGGACGCTGCATCCAAGTTCTTGCTCCTTCAGCGCCAGGGCCGGTCGTAGGCGCCCAGCGTTTGCTGCTGGCCCTCGGCCCAGCGTGCCAGCATCGAATTCCAGCGTGGCTGCACCGAATAACGCGCGTCCGACGCGGCATGGTCGATGGCGGTGCGCCACACCCGGGTGACCTCGGCGACATAGCTGGGGCTGCGCTGGCGGCCTTCGATCTTGATCGCCGACACGCCGGCGGCGATGAGCTGCGGCAGCAGGGCCAGCGTGTTCAGGCTGGTCGGCTCCTCGATCGCGTAGTCGCGCTGGCCGTCGACGTCGAAGCGGCCCTTGCACAGCGTCGGGTAGCCGCGCGGCTCGTCGCTGGCGTAGCGGTCGATCAGCACACCACCCAGGCGGGCCTCGACGCCGGCGGCGGTTTCCTCCCAGCGCACCGCCGACGGCGGCGAACAGACACCCGTGGTGTTGGGGCTTTGCCCGGTGACGTAGGCCGACAGCGCGCAGCGCCCCTCGACCATCACGCACAGGCTGCCGAAGCCGAAGACCTCGATCTCGGCCTCGGTGTGCGCGATCGTGTGCTGCACCTGCGCCAGCGTCAGCACGCGCGGCAGCACCGCGCGTCGGATGCCGTAGCGCTGGCGGTAGAACTCGATCGCCTCCCAGGTCGTCGCCGAGGCCTGCACCGACAGGTGCAGCCGCAGCTGCGGGTGCTGGCGCTGCGCATAGGCCATCACGGCCATGTCGGCGACGATCAGCGCGTCGGTGCCGAGGTCGGCCGCGCGGTCCACCGCGCGCTGCCAGGGGCCGTCGTCATGCGCATCGGCAAAGGTGTTCAGCGCCATCAGCACCTGGCGGCCGCGCGACTGGGCGTAGCGCACGCCGGTGCGCAACTGCGCGTCGTCGAAGTTCAGGCCGGCGAAGTTGCGCGCGTTGGTGGCGTCCTTGAGCCCCAGGTAGACGGCGTCGGCGCCGGCATCCACCGCCACCTGCAAGGCCCGCAGCGAGCCCGCCGGGCACACCAGCTGCGGCGCCCGGCGCTCGCTGCGCGCCTCAGCCACCGCTGCAGGCGCAGCCGCCGCCGCTGCTGCCGCAGCCCTGGGTGGCGCCGCTGGCCACCCCGGCGGCAACGCGCGCGATGCGCACGTGCCACTGCGCCGGCCCGGCTTCGAGATAACGCCAGGCAAACTGGCCCGGGCGCGTCTGTTCGAACTGGAAGTACAGCGGGACGGGGTCGTGATCGTTGACGATGTCGAAGGCCTGGCCGGTCGCCAGCGCGTCGAAGGTGCCGAAGATCAGCGGGTGACGCTGCGGCGGCGGAACGGTGCGGACATCGATCAGATCCATGGCGGCGGGCATGGCGCATCCTGGGGTGACAACAGGGCTGGCAGGCTAGGCCTGCGGCGCCGAAGCAGCCTTGACCCGGGTCAAGAATTCCCGGACCGCCCGCCGGCGGGCGGCGCGCGTCCGTGCGCCGGGTGCCATGTCGTGCGCCGACTTTCTATCGCCGCGGCCGGCTCGGGGCCGGCACTTTGGGTTCCAATGTCGGCATGGACATCACCACCTTCGACGACCTCCTGCTCGCCGCCCGGCAGCAGTCCGAGCCGCAGCGACTGCTGCTGGTGTTTGCAGGCGCCAGCCTGCCGGCCGATGCCAGCGCCGAGCAGCGCGCCGACTTCGAGGCCGGCGAAGGCGGCGAGCTGGCGCCGCTGATGTGCGTCGACAAGGACCCGCACGCGCTGGCCAGTTTCGCCGCCCTGGTGGCCGAGGCCGAAACCCTGGGGCCGCCGTGGGTGCTGGTCTTCGCCGCAGCGCTGTCCGGCCGCGCGCCGCTGCCGCCCGCGGACAGCGAGGTTGAAGCGGCCTTGCAGCAGATGGTCGAGGCCGTTCGCGTCGGCGATCTGGTGCCCTACCTGGCCTTCGACCGCCAGGGCGACGCCGTGAGCCTGGTCTGAGGCCGGGCGCGCGCCCGCGTCGGTGCGGTCCGGCGTTCAGCGCGCCGTCCACGCCGGCCCGGCCGCAGGGGCCGCCAGCCAGCCAAAACCCTGGGCCTGCGCCAGATCCTGCGCCTGCCGACGCGCCAGCTCGGCGCCCGAGCCGGCATCGAGGTGCGCGATCAGCCGCTGCGCCTCGCACAGCCACTCCAGCAGGCCGGCGCGCAGCGCCAGCGCCGACTGCCGGCGCGCCGCGTCCAGCGCTGCAGGGGCGTCGCCCAGTCGGGCGTCGGCGGCCGCTCGGGCGCGCCAGTAGCGCGCGTGCACCAGCGGGTGCCGGGTGCGGGACTGCAGCGCCTGCAGTGCGGCCAGCGCCTGGGGATCCGGTGGCCGCTGCTCGTCGATCGACGTCAGCACTTCCATGAGCCCCAGGGCGCTCGCCCGCAAGGGCTCGGCGACGGCGCCGGCCCGGGCCCGCGCCTGGACCGTGGCCAGCCGGGCCGCGGCGGCATCGCCAGCCGTCCAGTGCAGGCGGGCGCGCCGCACCAGGGCCTCGCTGACGAACAGGGCCGAGCCTTGCTGCAGCCCGAGGTCGTGCGCGCGCTGCAGCGCGGCATGCGCTTCGGCAAAGCGGCCGCCGCTGGCCAGCGTCGAGCCGAGCACGAGCGAGGACAGGGCCTCGGTGTGCGCCACGCCGGCCCAGCTGCGCAGGCTGCGCCGCGCCATCAGTTCGGCCGTGGCGAGGTCGCCCAGGGCATGGCTCATGACCGCGAGGTCGTTTTCGATCGTCAGGCCGCGGCAATAGTCCGGGTGCTGTTCCAGCAGCTGTTCGAAGACCTGCCTGGCCTCGCGCACGGCGCCGCTGAACCAGTGGATCTGGGCCTCGAACGACAACACCACGGCGTGCGCCGCCCCGGCCTGCCGCAGGCTCTGCAGCGACGCGACGGCGGCCTCGAAGTCGCCCTCGCGCATGGCGGCCTCGATGAGCACCGGGTGGGCCTCGATCAGCACGTCGCGGGCCAGGCCGGGCAAGCCTTCGCGCAAGGCCGCCGCCAGCGCGCCGGCACGCGCCAGGTCGCCGCTGAAGACGGCGTTGTCGACCAGGCCGGCGAGCACGTGCGCCTCGATGGTCTGGCGTTGCAGGCCGCGCGGCAGGCGAGCCGCACGCACGCGTGCCGACTCCAGTGCGCGGCGGCCGGCGTCGAGGTCGTCGAACAGGTGTTCCTGCGCCAGCATGACCTCGGCGCGCAGGGCCAGCGCCTCGTCGCGGGTGGCGTCGCGCAACTCGCGCAAGGCGGCCATCGCCGCATCGTGTTCGCCACGCTCGCGCAGGCGCTGCGCGGTGCGCAGCACGTAGGGCCAGGCCGCCTCGGCGTCGCCGGCAAGGCGCCAGTGGTAGGCGATCGTCTCCGGCTCCGTGCCATCGTCCGCCAGATGGCGGGCGGTACGCCGGTGCAGCTCGGCCGCGCGCGCCGGGGCCATGCCCGAGCGCAGCGCCTCGCGCACGAGGTCGTGCCGGCACATCGTGCCCTGCATCAGCCCGCGTTGCTGCGCGCATTCGACGGCCGCGATGGCGGCGTCGATGCCCAGCCCGGCCACGGCGGCCAGTTGCGCGACCGCGGGGCAGCCGACCGCGATCGCCGCCGCGTCGACCACGGCGCGCTCCGGCGCGGCCAGCAGCTCCCGGCGCCGGCGCAGCATGCCGGCCACGCGTTGCGGCAGCGGCAACTGCGCCAGCTGCGCCGGCGTGCAGTCGGTCGTCAAGGTCTGCATCAGCTCGATGGCGCAGAAGGCATTGCCCGCGGTGTAGGCCCACAGCGCGTCCGCCCAGGCATGCGGCTGCGGATAGGCCAGCGGCCCGGCCAGGTCGGGCCGCCGGTCGTGCAGCAGCGCGTTCAAGGCCGCGCGGTCCAGCCCCTGCAGCGTGACGACAGCGGCCACGCCAGCGGCCTCCAGCGAGCGCATGGTCTCGGCCGCCGGCTTGGCCAGTTCATCGCCGCGCGCCGTCGCCACCCAGCGCACACGGCCGCGGTGGGCCAGCATCACCAGCCACTCGAGCGAGGCCGCGTCGACCCACTGCAGGTCGTCCACGGCCAGCAGCCGGGCGTGCCGCTCCACCGCGCGCGCCAGACCCTCGAACAGGCGCACGCGGGCGGTGATGGCGTCCAGCGGCGGCAGCGGCTCGTCGGGCGCGATGTCCGGCAGCAGGCGCGCGATATCGAGCCGGTAGCTGCCCAGGTCCTGCAACCAGCCGGGGTGGCGATTGAAGAGGTCGGCCACGGCACCGAAGGCCATCTGCTGCAGGCCCTCGCGGCAGCGCAGCCAGGGCAGCGCGCCGAAGGCCTCGGCGACGAGCCGGCTCTTGCCGACCCCCGCCTCGCCCGCCACCAGTGTCGGCAGCGCGGTGGCGCGCAGCCGCGCCAGTTCGACGCGGCGGCCATAGAAGCCGCTGACAGCCGCCGCAGTCGGCAACGCCTCGTCGCTGTCGAACGCCGCCGTGCCCAGCGTCGCTGCGTGCGCCACAGGGCCGCTGCGGGCCTCGCGCCAGTCGCGCAGCCAGCGGTCGAAGCGCTCGAACTGCGGCAGGCCGAAGCCCAGCGCCGGCGCGCCATGGCCGGCGTCGGCGCGCGCCAGGTCGGTCGGCGGTGACCAGCGCAGGCGACGCCGCTCGGCCTGGATCGGTTCGCCGATGCCCATCTCGTCGAGCAGGCGGCGGGCCTTGTGCAGGGCGACACGCAGATTCAGCAGCGCTGCTTCGTTGGACTGGTCGGGCCAGAACAGGGCTGCCAGTTCGGCGCGCGAGACCCACTCACCGTAACGCGCCAGCACGAGCAGCAGTGCCGCGGGCAGGACCACCGGCAGCAGCCGCGGCGCGGCACCGGCGGCTTCCCAGCGCAGCGGGCCCAGCAGACACAAGGTCACGTGCTTGAACCTCCTCGCTGGCCATGGCGGCGGTGCGCTGGGTCAGGCATCGGCGGCGCCGGTGGCATGTTAACGGTCGCGTAACGCTGGCGGACCTACAAAGCAGTCACGCAGTCCGCGCCCGGGACGTCCGGTCGCTGCAGGCCGAACCTGCAGGCCCGGTGTGCTTCGGCACCGGGGCGGGCTGCGGGCGTCGCTGCACCTTCTGCATGAAAGGATGACACATGAACACGAATGCCAAATGGCTGGCGGTCCCCTTCGTCTGGCTGGCCGTTTCGGCGGCCACACCCGCCCACGCGCAGGACCCGGCGGCCGCGGCCGAAGCCGAGTACGCGGCGGGTCACTTCGCCAACGCGCTGGCGCTGTTCGAGAGCCGGGCGGCGGCCGGCGATGCAATGGCCGCGGAGGTGGCCGGGCAGATGCTGTTCTACGGCTCGGCCCTGTACGGCAAGTCCGTCGCCCGGGATGCCGAACGGGCGCTGCGCTACCTGGCCCAGGCGGCCCGCGACGGACGACCCCTGGCCCGCCATCTGATCGAGCGCAGCGGCGCTGCGGCAACCGGACCCGTCGACGCCGGCGGCGGCTATGTGCCGGGTCCTGCAGGTTGCTGAGGCCGGCAAGCGCAGGCCCTGCCGCTGCCGAGGGCGGCTCGGGCGCAAGCTGACGTTGCCGGGCGGAGTGCACGGTCCGGACTCCTGGTCGCAGCTGGCAGCCTAGGACGGTGCCGCGCCGCCGTCCTTGAACGGCGACAAGATTTCAGGCGCGGCGCGACGCCTGTCGTGTTCAGTCGCGGCGCACGGTCATGGCCGGCAGCCGCGCCCGCAGCTGCCGCAGCGTGTCGGGCGACGGATAGTCCGCGCCGACGGCCGCCAGCGGACTGGTTGCACCCTGGCTGCGGCAGATCTGCAGCGCCCAGTGGGCCACGCCCGCTGCAGCCAGTTCGTCGGCCAGTGCCAGCAAGGCTGCATCGTCCAGCAGCGTCGGGTGGGCAGTGGTGCGGCACTCGAAGGGCAGGCCACTGACCTGGCCGTGCTGCACCAGCGCCGCCAGGCTGCGGTGCACCGGCACTGCACTGTCGCGCACCGCGGTCACTCTGTCGTGGCCGGCCTCGCTGGCCAGCGGGGCCTTGATGTCGAGACCGACCCAGTCGACCAGCGGCAGCACGGCCTGCAGCCGCTGCGGGTAGACGCCGGCGCTGTGCAGGCCGACCTTGAAACCGAGCGCACGCACCTCGGCGATGGCAACGGGTAGGGCCGGGTCGATGGTCGGTTCGCCGCCGCTGAAGACGACGGCGTCGAGCAGCCCGGCGCGGCGGCGCAGGAAGTCGAGCACCTCGTCCCAGCACGGCGCGGCAGACGCGCGGCGGGGCTGCAGGTGCGGGTTGTGACAGTAGGCGCAGCGCCAGGGGCAGCCCTGCACGAAGACCACCGCCGACAGCTGGCCCGGGTAGTCGATGGCCGTGAACGGCGTCAGCCCGCCCACCTGCAGTGCGCGCGGCGCGGCCAGCCTGCGTGGCGCCGCCACGTCGGCAGCGGCCAGGCTCATCAATGCGCGGAGGCTTCGACGAAGTGCAGGCGTTCGTGGAACTCGCCCTGCTTGCCGATGTTGAACGAAGCCACCGGGCGGTGGTAGCCCATGACGCGGGTCCAGACCTCGCAGCGCTGGCGTTCGTCGTCGCGCAGCGCGACCTCGGTGGCAGCGGCGGTGGACCGTTGTTGTTGTGCTTGGGCGGTGACGTGGTTCATGGGGTCTCCAGTGGGGTGTTGCGGGGTAAGGCTCAGGCCGCCGCCAGGCGCTTCTTCGCCAGCCGTTCGGCGTCGCACTTGGGGCAGAACTCGTGCTGGCCGCCGAGGTAGCCGTGGCTGGGGCAGATCGAGAAGGTCGGCGTGATGGTGATGTAGGGCAGCCGGAACCGCGACAGCGCGCGCTTGACCAGTTCGCGGCAGGCCGCGGCGCTGGACAGCGGCTCGTTCATGTACAGGTGCAGCACGGTGCCGCCGGTGTACTTGCGCTGCAGTTCGTCCTGCCGCTGCAGCGCCTCGAAGGGGTCGTCGGTGTAGCCCACCGGCAGCTGCGACGAGTTCGTGTAGTACGGCTGCTCGGCGGTGCCGGCCTGCAGGATGGCCGGGAAGCGCTTCTTGTCTTCCTTGGCGAAGCGGTAGGTGGTGCCTTCGGCCGGCGTCGCCTCCAGGTTGTAGAGGTGGCCGGTTTCCTCCTGGAAGCTGACCATGCGCTCGCGCACGTGGTCGAGCAGCCGCACCACCAGCGCGTGGCCGCGCGGGTCGGTGATGTCGTAGGCGTCGCCGCTGAAGTTGCGCACCATCTCGTTGAGGCCGTTGACGCCCAGCGTCGAGAAGTGGTTGCGCAAGGTGCCCAGGTAACGGCGCGTGTAGGGGAACAGGCCCTCGTCGATGAGGCGCTGGATCAGCTTGCGCTTGATCTCCAGGCTCTGTTTGCCGAGCTCCAGCAGTTCGTCCAGCCGCGCCAGCAGCGCCGGCTCGTCCCCGGCATGCGTATGCCCCAGGCGCGCGCAGTTGACGGTGACCACGCCTACCGAGCCGGTCTGCTCGGCCGAGCCGAACAGGCCGTTGCCGCGCTTGAGCAGTTCGCGCAGGTCCAGCTGCAGCCGGCAGCACATGCTGCGCACCATGTGCGGCTCGAGATCGGAATTGACGAAGTTCTGGAAATACGGCAGCCCGTAACGCGCCGTCATCTCGAACAGTGCCCCGGCGTTCGGGCTCGTCCAGTCGAAATCCTTGGTGATGTTGTAGGTGGGGATGGGGAAGGTGAAGGCGCGGCCCTTGGCGTCGCCGGCCATCATGACGTCGATGTAGGCGCGGTTGACGAGGTCCATCTCGGCCTGCAGCTCGCCGTAGCTGAAGGGCATCTCGCGGCCGGCGATCACCGGCACCTGCTCGCGCAGGTCTTCCGGGCAGACCCAGTCGAAGGTCAGGTTGGTGAAGGGCGTCTGCGTGCCCCAGCGCGACGGCACGTTGAGGTTGTAGACCAGCTCCTGGATGCACTGGCGCACCTGGGCGTAGCTCATTCCGTCCTTGCGCACGAACGGCGCCAGGTAGGTGTCGAAGGAGCTGAAGGCCTGCGCGCCGGCCCATTCGTTCTGCAGCGTGCCGAGGAAGTTGACGATCTGCCCGACGGCGCTGCTCAGATGCTTGGGCGGCCCGGCCTCGACCTTGCCTGGAACGCCGTTCAGGCCCTCGTGCAGCAGCGTGCGCAGCGACCAGCCGGCGCAGTAGCCGCTGAGCATGTCGAGGTCGTGGATGTGGATGTCGGCCTGGCGGTGCGCCTGGCCGGCTTCGGGCGGGTAGACATGGTCGAGCCAGTAGTTGGCGATGACCTTGCCCGAGACGTTGAGGATCAGCCCGCCCAACGAATAGCCCTGGTTGGCGTTGGCATTGACGCGCCAGTCGCGCTGCTGCAGGTATTCCGACACCGAGGCTTCGACGTCGACCAGCGTGCGCCTCGCGTCGCGCAGCTTGCGGTGCTGCTCGCGGTAGACGGTGTAGGCGCGCAGCGTGCGCCGGTGGCCGGCAGCGAAGAGCGCGGCTTCGACGAGGTCCTGCACCTGCTCGACATGCGGCGTCGCCGGCTGCGGCGTCGAGGCCAGCGCCAGCGCGGGCAGCACGGCGTCGAAGGTCAGGCGCCGGGCCTCGGCCTCGCCGAACTCGCCGCTGGCGTGCCCGGCGCGGCCGATGGCCGAGCAGATGCGAGCGGCGTCGAAAGCGCGCACGCTGCCGTCACGCTTGATCAGGTGGGTCGGTTCGGGGCGCGCCTCAGCGGTCATGGTTCAGCCTTCCGGACACTAGATGTAGTGGTGGGCCGCGAGGCTAAACACTATCGCTAGCGTATGCAACGCCGACTTGCGCTGAACTTGAAGTAGATCAAAAAGTCGTCGAACAGCCTGCCGCGCGGCCTTGCCGGACGGCGCGTTCGGGGCGTTCGGCGCGAGGCGGCGGCCGGCGCCTCAGTCGCGCGGCGCCGCGGTCTTGTCGGCGGCCGCCGGCCTGGCGGCCGGGGCGCCGCGTGGCTTGGGCGGTGCCGGCCGCCGGCTGTCGACGAGCAGGTGCGCCAGCGCCAGCCAGGGGTGACGCCACAGCATGCGCGGGCCGGCATAACGCATCACGACGCGCGTGATCTCGCGCTGCCGGGGCCCGTAGCAGTGGATCTGGCAGTGGGCGCAGGTGGGCTTGTCGACGCCGAAGGGGCAGCCCGCCAGGCGCTTGCGCGCGTAAGCGAGCAACTCGCCGCACTCGGCGCACAGACCTTGCTCGTCCGGCGCCGCGGCGCGGTGGTGGTCGTGGCAGTAGATGCGCAGCATCGCCGCCAGGGTCTTGAACTCGCGCTGCAAACGCGGCGTCGCCAGCCGCGCTTCGCGCCGGGCTGCGCCGTCGGAGCGCGGTGGGGTCGTGGGCACGTCCATGTGCGCATTCTTCATGCCTTGCGCAGGGCGAAGAATGCGCCAGGTCAAGGCGCGCGCGCATGGCGCTGGCTATGCTGTCTGGCCCGCCAGCCACTGCCCGACATGCCTGCCGTTCTGCTGCTGCCCGCCCTGGCGCTCGGCCTGCTCGGGGCCCACTTCTATCGCGCTTCGGCCTGGCCGCTGGTGCTGGCCTGCGGCGTCGTCGTCGTGCTGCTGGCCTGGCCGCGGCGCTGGGTGGCGCGGCTGGCGCAAGTGGCGCTGCTGCTCGGCGCCGCCGAATGGCTGTGGACGGCCTACCTGCTCGTGCAGCAACGACTGGCGCTGGGCCAGCCGTGGCAGCGCATGGCGCTCATCCTGTGCGCCGTGGCGGCATTCACGGCGGTGTCGGCGCTGGTGTTTCGCAGCGCGGCGCTGCGCGCCAGATACGGTGGCTCGTCGGCTTGACGGTCAGCCGGCCTGGCCGGCACGCAGCAGGCTCGCGGCCCCGATCAGTGCTCGGGCCGCCGCCACAGCCACACCGCCACGCCGGCCATCAGCAGCGGTGCCGACACCTTGGCCCACAGGGGCATCGCCAGCAGCAGCATGATCGCGGCGCTGAGCGCCATCATCAGGCTGGACGCCCACTTGGCGCGCCGCGGCACGGCGCCGCGCTCGCGCCAGCGCCGGATGTCCGGACCCCAGCGCGGGTGCTGCAGCAGCCACTGCTCCAGCGCCGCCCAGCCGTGGCTGCCGGCCCACGCCGCGACGAGCAGGAAGGGCACGGTCGGCAGGCCGGGGATGAAGACACCGAGCAGGCCCAGCGCCAGCGACACCAGCGCCAGCGCACGCCACAGCAGCGTGATCAGGTGCCGCGACAAGGGGCGATCAGTGCAGCACCAGCAGCGGCAGCTTGCTGCCGGCCAGGACGGCCTTGGTCTGCGAGCCGAACAGGAATTCGCCGAACGCGCCGCGGCCGTGCGTGACCATCACGATCATGTCGCAGCCCTGCGATTCGGCCGCCGCGATGATGGCGCGGTCGACACGCGCGGCCCTGTCGTGGTGGCCGTTGAATTCCACGCCGGCCGTCCGTGCCTGTTCCGCGAAGCGTGCCAGCACGGTCTCGGCGCGCGACGCGGTCAGTTCGTCGTTGTCACGCAGATCGTCGTCGAGCAAGGCGTCGGGACGAGGCCCCGGAGGTTCGGGCGGCAGCGGCTCGGCAACGAAGCCGGTGATCGCCGCGCCGAGCTGCTTGGCCAGTGCGATGCTGACCTCCATCGCGCGTTCGGTCAGCGAACTGCCATCGACGGGAACGAGTAGACGCTTGAACATGACCAGATCTCCGAATGGGGCCCCCAGGCAGCGCCATGGCACGCTTCGGACGGTGGGCGACGGCTCTGCGTTGGCGCCCGTCAAGCGGTGCTGCGGGCAACATTCAATGGTGCCACAAGCCGCAGCGCGCTTCGCCCGGAATCGGCGTGGATGGCGCCGCCGAAGGTGCCAAAACCGGTGTACTAGGGTTTATCCGGGGCGGCCGTCGATGCGCGGCCGCCCCAGCCAGCCGCCGTAGCGCCAGGCCCAGCCCGTGGTGGCCAGCGCCCAGGCAGCGACGGCCAGCAGCACCAGCGGCAGCTCGGCTGCCGGCCACAGCGCGGCAGCCACGCGCAGCAGCACGGCGGTCTGCAGGCCCCAGTACAGGGCCCAGGCCAGGTCGTCGGCGGCCAGCGGTCGGCCGCTGTGCCCGGCGGCCACGCGGGTGGTCATGGCGACCAGGGTGGCGCCCAGGTAGCCCATCGAAAGCGCGTGCGTCGGCGCCAGGCCCAGCCCGGCGCCGCCGCCGGCCTGCAGGCCGTGCGACAGCGCCGCCAGCGCCAGCGCCAGGCCGAGCCAGACGAAGCCGCCGTGCAGCATGGCCAGCAGCCGGATCCTCAGGCTCTGCACCAGGCCCCAGCGCCTTGCCAGCCACAGCAGCAGCACCGCGGCGGGTGTTTCGACCGCGACCTGTGCCCAGCGCCAGGCCGCCGGCAGGGGCCACCACAGCAGCTCGGCCACTGCGCCGAGGCCGCAGAAAGCGAGCACGGCGAGCATCACCCACAGCAGCCAGTTCGGCCGCCAGGCATCCAGCAACGGCAGTGCACTGGCCGTGAAGAAAGGGATCATGCGGTGCGACACGGTGGCGAAGACGGGCGCCAGGCAGCCCCACAACGCCAGCTGCGTGGCGATGCGCAAGGTCGTGACTTGGCCGCCGGCCAGTGCCCATGCGGCCAGCCACAGTGCCGCCGCACCCACCGCCGCGGCCACCGTGATGACGCGGGCGTGCAGCTGGTCCGCCACCGGGCTCAGCCGCAGCAGCCGCCCGAAGCGCAGCACGACGAGGCTCCAGCCGCCGGCCACCAGCGCCACGCCGAGCCCGGCCAGGACGGCGTGCAGATGGAATCCCGCCAGCGCCAGCAGCCAGCCTGACAGCATGGCCAGCACCGGGTCGCGCAGGCTGCGCGCCGGCACGTCGGGCAGCCCCAGCCAGCGCGGGCCGGCCGTGAACAGGAAGCCGGCGATGAACAGCGGCATGAACCCCATGGCCATGAACAGGGCGTGCGCCAGCGGCGGCGCCACGGCCCACGGCAGCGCCCCCCCCCCGGGGGGCGCGGCCCGGGGCCGCAACCCCCACAGCGCGCTGGTGGCCAGCATCAGCGCGGCGCTGAAGAAGCCCAGCCGGTGCGGCGCGGTGAGCAGCCGCGACAGGCGCCAGCGCGTGTCCTGCGGCTGGCGCGCGCGGCCGGCGTGGCCGGGTTCCAAGGGCTGCATGGCTGGCCGTGTGTCCGCGGGCGCAGCCGTCAGAGGGCCATCGGCAGGCCGCCGGCGCCGGGCGTGAGGTCGCGCCGGTCGTGGTGGGCATGGCGGTAGGGGCCGGTGCCCGCGTTGTCGGCCAGGGAGGCCGGCACGAAGCCGCCGCGCTGCACGTCGAACACGTGCACCTCGCCGTCCTCGATGACGTAGTGCCAGCCGTGCAGGCTGAGCTGGTGCGCCTCGACGCGTTCGCGCACCATCGGGTAGTCCATCAGGCGTTCGAGCTGCAGCACCACGGCGCGCTGTTCGGTGCGGCGCAGCACCTCGGGGCCGGGTTCGGCCACCGGCAGCACGGCCTCGCGGCCGAGCTCGAGCCACTGCGCCAGGTTCAGCGCCGCCGGGTCGACTTCGCCGTACAGCGCGCGGATGCCACCGCAGTGGCTGTGGCCGCAGACGACGATGCGCGCGACCTGCAGGTTGAGGACGGCGAATTCGATCGCCGCGGCGGTGCCGTGGAAACCCGCCGAGCCGTCGTAGGGCGGCACGAAGGCGCCGACATTGCGCACCAGGAAGAGCTCGCCGGGGCCGGTGCCGGTCAGCAGGTAAGGCACGAGCCGCGAGTCGCTGCAGCCGATGAACAGCGTGGTCGGATGCTGGCCGTCGTCGACCAGCATGCGGAAATGGCTGCGCTGCAGCGGAAAGGCATCCGTCTGGAAACGCCGCAGCCGTTCGAGCAGGTCGTCGGGCATGGTCGCGCTGGCTGGCCGCTTGCCGTGCCGCGGCGCTACTGCACCAGCGGCGTGTCGGCAGCGTCGAGGTCGACGCCGTGCAAACGGGACTGGCCCGCCAGCAACTGCAGGTACTGGCGCAGCGCGGTGGCGAAGGCGTGCTGGCGCAGCGACTGCGCCACGGCGGCGCGCACGGCCTCGAAGTCCGGCTGCACACCCGCCTCGCGCGCCAGCACCTCGACCACGTGCAGCCCGAAGCGGCTGTGCACCAGGCGCGGCAGCACGCCGATCTCGGCACGGCCGAAGATCTCGCGGCCGAACTCGGGCGCGCAGTCGTCGCTGCCGAGCCAGCCCAGTTCACCGCCATCGGCGCCGCTGGGGCAGTTGGAGGTGGACGCCGCGACCGCGTGGAAGCGCGTGCCGCCATCGGCGCAGCGCAGGTCCAGCAGGCAGGCCTCGGCGCGCTGGCGCAGCGCGTTGACGTCGACGCCGGGGGTCACCGCGAACAGCACGTGCCGCACCTGCGCACGTTCGCCGACGGCGTAACGTGCGGCATGGGCGGCATGGTGGCGCCGGCAGGCTTCGTCGGTCGGGTCGGGGGTCTGCACCTCGCGCTCGAGCAGGGCCTCGATGGCCATGGCGGCGGCGTCGCTGATGGCCCCGGCCTGCGGCGCGGGGTCGCCGGCGTCGAGCAGCCCGGCGCCGATGGCCGCCTGCCGCAGCAGCTCGGTGCAGGCGCGCTGGCGCAATTCGTCGGCGCCCAGCGTTTCGTGCGGCAGCGCCAGGGCGACGTCGTTGATGCTGGGCGGCGCGCCGGCGCGGGTGTCGGTGGCAAGCATGGCGGACTCCTGCATCACGCCGGCCGGCTGGGCTGGTTGTGGCCTGCGGGCACGTTCAGGCGCCGCGCGCGCACCAGCTGGTAGGGCCGGAACAGGTAGGCCACGGTGGCGAAGCCGCTCCACACGTGCACCAGGCGGCTGAAGGGGAACAACAGGAAGATCGTCATGCCCAGCAGCATGTGCGCCTGGAAGTGCCAGGCCACGCCGGCCACCAGCGCGGCGTTCGGCTGGAAGGTGGCGATGCCCTGCAGGTACTCGGCCAGTCGCAGCATGGTCTGCGGGTCCGAGACGTGGCTCAGCGACGCCGGCAGCGTGGCCAGGCCGATCACCAGCTGCACCCACAGGATGACGAGGATGGCCAGGTCGGTGCGGTGGCTGGTGAGGCGGATGCGCGGGTCGAAGATGCGCCGGTGCAGCAGCAGGCTCAGGCCGACGAAGCAGATGCCGCCGGCGACGCCGCCGGCCACCACCGCCAGCAGCTGCTTCTGCGACGCGGTGATGAAGGGCTCGTACATCCAGTGCGGCGTGAGCTGGCCGAACAGATGCCCCACGAACAGGAACAGGATGCCGGCGTGAAACAGATTGCTGCCCCAGCGCAACTGGCCGCCGCGCAGCAGCTGCGACGAATCGCTCTTCCACGTGTACTGGTCGCGGTCGAAGCGCGCCAGGCTGCCCATGAAGAAGACGGCCAGGCAGATGTACGGATAGACGGTGAACAGGAAGTTGTGCACGGCGCTCATGCTCGGGCTCCGGGGTGGGGGGTGGGGGCGGCGGCCTGGGCGGGCGGCCTCTTGATGATCTGGATCGCTTGCGGCTGGCCCGGCCGC
>CAYJOA010000014.1:8863-45342 GCA_964371495.1 uncultured Rubrivivax sp. | reverse complement strand
ACGACCACCGGCGTGCACCGGCTGAAGGAGATGTCGGCCGCCGGCACGCTGCTGTTCCGCGCCATCAACGTCAACGACAGCGTCACGAAGAGCAAGTTCGACAACCTCTACGGCTGCCGCGAAAGCCTGGTCGACGCCATCAAGCGCGCCACCGACGTCATGATCGCCGGCAAGGTGGCCTGCGTGGCCGGCTACGGCGACGTCGGCAAGGGCAGCGCCCAGGCGCTGCGCGCGCTGTCGGCGCAGGTCTGGGTGACCGAGATCGACCCCATCAACGCGCTGCAGGCGGCGATGGAGGGCTACAAGGTGGTGACCATGGAGTACGCCGCCGACAAGGCCGACATCTTCGTCTCCGCCACCGGCAACAAGAACGTCATCCGGCGCGAGCACATGGCGGCCATGAAGGACCAGGCCATCGTCTGCAACATCGGCCACTTCGACAACGAGATCGACGTCGCGTCGCTGGCCGACTGCCGCTGGGAGGAGATCAAGCCGCAGGTCGACCACGTCATCTTCGCCGACGGCAAGCGCATCATCCTGCTCGCCAAGGGGCGGCTGGTGAACCTGGGCTGCGGCACCGGCCACCCGAGCTTCGTGATGAGCTCGAGCTTCGCCAACCAGACCATCGCGCAGATCGAGCTCTTCACGCACAGCGACTTCTACGAGCAGGGCAAGGTCTACGTGCTGCCCAAGCACCTGGACGAGAAGGTGGCGCGGCTGCACCTGAAGAAGGTCGGCGCCATGCTCACCGAGCTGACCGACGAGCAGGCGGCCTACATCGGCGTGCCCAAGCAGGGGCCGTACAAGGCCGACAGCTACAGGTACTGAGTTCGTGCTTCGAGTGACTGACATGCCCGCCGTGCCGATCAGCTTCGAATTCTTCCCGCCCAACACCCCCGTCGGCAGCGAGAAGCTGAAGACGGTGGTGCGCGAACTCGCCACGGTGCAGCCGGAGTTCTTCAGCGTCACCTACGGCGCCGGCGGCAGCACGCGGGAAAAGACGCTGGCCACGGTGCAGGGCATCGCCGCCATGGGCTACGAGGCGGTGCCGCACCTGTCGTGCGTGGGCAGCACCGAAGCCGGCATCGCCGAGATCCTGGCCACCTACCGCGCCCAGGGCATCCGCCGCTTGGTCGCGCTGCGCGGCGACCTGCCCAGCGGCACCGCCACCGCCGGCGAGTTCCGCTATGCCAGCGAACTGGTGGCGTTCATCCGCCGCACGCAGGGCGCCGACTGGTTCATCGAGGTCGCGGCCTACCCCGAATACCACCCCCAGCAGCGCTACGCCAGGCGCGACCTGGAGCACTTCGCGGCCAAGGTCCAGGCCGGCGCCGATGCCGCGATCACGCAGTTCTTCTACAACGCCGACGCCTACTTCCACTTCGTCGAGGAGGTGCGCGCGCTGGGCGTCACCGTGCCCATCGTGCCCGGCATCATGCCGATCCACAACTACGCCCGCATCGCGCAGTTCGCGGCCCGCGACGGCATCGAGATCCCGCGCTGGGTGGCGCTGAAGATGGAGGGCTACATGGACGACACGGCGTCGATCCGCGCCTTCGGCATCGACGTCGTCACCCGCCTGTGCGAGCGGCTGGTCGCCGGCGGCGCGCCGGGCCTCCACTTCTACACGCTCAACCAGAGCGCGCTCGCGCTCGAGATCTGCCGCCGCTTGTCCGCCGCGGCGGCCTGATCAGGGCACGGCCTGCCAGGCCAGGCCTTCGTCGGTGAGCACGGTGTCCAGCGGCACGTCGTGCGGCTCGGCTTTCAGCCAGGGCACGAAACCGTGCGAGTAGGCCAGCCCCACCGTGTAGGGCCGGGGCTGCAGGACGGCCAGCGTGCGGTCGTAGAAGCCGCCGCCGTAGCCCAACCGCACACCCCGCGGTCCGTAGCCGACGCAGGGCACCAGCAGCAAGGTCGGCTCGAAAGCCGGCGTGTCCTTGGGCTTGGGGATGCCGTAGGCGTCCTCCTCCATTTCGCAGCCGGGATACCAGACGCGGAAACCCAGCCACTTGCTGACCTTGTCGATCACCGGCAGGCCGATGCGGCGCCGCGGGTCGGCCTCGCCCCAGCGGTACAGCGCCGGCAGGGCGTCGAACTCGCCCTTGATCGGCCAGTAGGCACCGATGGCCGTGTCCTGCCGCGCCACCAGCCACACACGCAGCACCTCCTGCAGGTGCATCGCCCGCTGGTGGCGGTCGATCAGGCTCTGGCGCTCGGCCTGCAACTGGCGGCGCAGCAGCTTCTTGTCGCTCGAAGGCTGCAGGGGCGGAGTGGCAATCGGCATGGCTGGGAGGGCTCCCGCGGAGCCAGGCACGTCAGGACGCGTATTGTCACGCCGTGGTCCGCGGACGCCGGCCTGGCGTCGGCCGACACGGCGCTGCGGCACCACGCATCGCACGAGCGCTGGCCCGCCGATGACTGCATCACTGAAATGCCAGGCGATGTGAGCTAGATTCGGACCATGTCACGAGGCTGGCCATTCCTGCTCGAGGCGGCGCTGCGCCGCCTGCCTTTGCTGCTGCCGTGCCTGGCCAGCGGACTGGTGGCGATGGCGGCGCAGGCCCAGCCCGGCGACGACATCGTCGTGCAGGCCCGCGACGCGCTGCGCAGCAAGGACAAGGCGGGGCTGGCCAACGCACGCACGGCTGCCAACGCCGCCGGCCACCCGCTGGCGATGTGGGTCGAGTACTGGGAGCTCTCCAACCGCCTGGCCGAAGCGCAGCAGGCCGAGCTCGACGACTTCTACGAACGCTGGCGCGGCAGCTACGTCGAGGACCGGCTGCGCAACGACTGGCTGCTGGAGCTGGGCAAGCGCCGCGACTGGGTCAATTTCCGCGTCGATTTCCCGCGTTTTCGCATGAACGACGACCGCGAGGTCACCTGTTATGCGCTGCTGACGCGGCACCTGGAAGGCCAGGACGTGCGCGATGCGGCGCGCGAGGCCTGGCTCGCGCAGCGCGACCTCGACGACGGCTGCCAGGCCATGGCCACGGCGCTGGTCGGGGCCAAGATCTTCAAGCCTGCCGACGCCTGGCACAAGGCCCGGCTGGCCGTCGAAGTCAACCGGCCGCGCGCGGCGCGCGCCGCTGCTGCGCTCGTCCATCCGGCCAACGACGCCATCGTCGCCTCGATCGTCGACGAACCGGCGCGCTGGCTGCGCCGCCGCCCGCACGAGAGTGCCGGCCGGGCGTTCGAGCTGGAGCTGCTGGCCCTGATGCGCCTGGCCGCCAGCGACCCCGAGCTGGCCGCCAGCCTGCTGGCCGGCGCCTGGAGCGAGCGACTGCCGGGCACCCTGACGGCCACCGCGTGGGCGCACGTGGCCAAGCAGGCGGCGCTGAAACAGCTGCCGCAGGCCGCAGCGCAGGCCCGCCGCGCCTGGCAGCTGTGGGACGCTGCGGCGCGACCCAAGGGCACGCCGCCGCCGTGGAGCGACGACCTGCTGGCCTGGCACGTGCGCGCCGCTCTGCGCCAGCCCATGGCCGAAGCCAGCCGCTGGCCGCTGATGAATCGTGCCATCGCCGCCATGAGCGCGGCTGAACAGCGCGACGCTGCCTGGGTCTACTGGCGCGCCCGCGCCACCTTGGCCAGCGCCAGGCTTGGCGCCGCGGGCGATGGCGAGCGCGCCCTGGCGACGCTGCACTTGCAGGCCATCGCCGCGCAGCTCAGTTTCTACGGCCAGCTGGCCGCCGAGGAGCTGGGCACCGCCCTGGCGCTGCCCCCCGCCCCCGAGCCGCCGAGCAGTGCCGAGCGCGAGGCCAGCCGCGGCCAGCCGGGGCTGACGCGGGCGCTGCAGCTCATCGAACTGGGCCTGCGCAGCGAGGGCGTGCGTGAATGGAACTACTCGCTGCGCGGCCTGGCCGACCGCGAGCTGCTCGCCGCCGCGCAATGGGCCTGCGAGCGCGAGGTCTGGGACCGCTGCATCAACACCAGCGAGCGCACGCGCAGCGAAGTCGACCTGGCGCAGCGTTTCCCGCTGCCCTTGCGCCAGCAGGTGCTGGCGCAGGCGCGCGAAACCGGCATCGACCCGGCCGTGATCTACGGCCTGATCCGCCAGGAGTCGCGTTTCATCACCGACGCCCGTTCCGGCGTCGGCGCGTCGGGCCTGATGCAGCTGATGCCGGCCACCGCGCGCTGGACGGCGCGCAAGATCGGCCTGCCGTACACGGCGGCGATGATCAACGACAACGGCGTCAACCTGCGCCTGGGCACGGCCTACCTCAAGCTCGTGCTCGACGACTTCGGCGGCTCGCTGGCAATGGCCGCGGCGGCCTACAACGCCGGCCCGAACCGGCCGCGCCGCTGGCGCGAAGGCGCGCCGATGGAGCCCGCTGCCTGGGCCGAGGCCATCCCCTTCAACGAAACCCGCGACTACGTCAAGAAGGTGCTGTCCAACAGCGTCTACTACGCCGCGCTGCTGGGCACGCCCGGGCCGACGCTGAAGGCCCGCCTGGGCGCAACCATCGGCCCGCGCGACGCCACGGCACCGGCCGGCGACCGCGAACTCCCCTGACCGCCGCCCATCCATCATGAACAACATCCTCGTCCTCGGCGGCACTGGCTTCGTCGGCCGCGCGCTGTGTGAACGGCTCGTCGAACGCAACGGCGGTGCCGGCGGCCGCATCATCGTGCCGACGCGGCGCATCCAGCAGGGCCAGGCGCTGCGCTCGCTGCCGACGCTGGACCTGGTGCCGGCCAACGTCAACGGCGACGCCCAGCTCGCCGGCCTGCTGGCGCAGTGCGACGCGGTGATCAACCTGGTGGCCATCCTGCACGGCAGCGCGGCCGACTTCACACGCGTGCATGTCGAGCTGCCGCAGCGGCTGGCGCGCGCCTGCGCCGCCGCCGGCGTGCGGCGCGTCGTGCACGTCAGCGCGCTCGGGGTCGGCGCCGACGCGCCGTCGAACTACCTGCGCAGCAAGGCCGCCGGCGAAGCCGCGCTGATGTCTTCGGGGCTGGACGTGACGGTGCTGCGGCCGTCGGTCATCTTCGGCACCGAAGACCGTTTCCTCAACCTGTTCGCCAAGCTGCAGGCGCTGGCGCCGATGATCCCGCTGGCCGGCAGCGATGCACGTTTCCAGCCGGTGTGGGTGGAGGACGTGGCCAGCGCCATCGTGCGCTGCCTCGACCGCCCGGACACCATCGGCAAGGTCTACGAGTGCACCGGCCCCACGCCTTACACGCTGTCGGAACTGGTGCGACTGGCCGGCCGCTGGTCGGGCCACGAGCGGCCGCAGGTTCCGCTGCCGGCATTCGCCGGTCGGCTGCAGGCGACGCTGATGGAGCTGCTGCCCGGCGAGCCGCTGATGTCGCGCGACAACATCGACTCGATGCGCGTGCCCAATGTCGCCAGCGGCCGGCTGCCGGGGCTGGCCGAGCTCGGCATCCAGGCCAGCGCGCTGGAGGCGGTGGCGCCGGGCTATCTGGGGCAGGCCTTCAACCGCGGGCGCTTCGACCGCTGGCGCACCGGCGCCGGGCGCGAATAGCCCGGGCCCGCGCCCGCCGCGGCGCCTGAGCTGAAAGGGGCTCGTCATGCAACTCGTGATCGGCAACAAGAACTACTCGTCGTGGTCGATGCGGCCCTGGGTGCTGATGCGCCAGCTCGGCCTGCCCTTCGAAGAGCTGAAGCTGCGCTTCGACTTCGCCGAGGATTCGGCCTTCCGCCGCGCGGTGGCGCGGTTCAGCCCGGCCGGCCGCGTGCCGGTGCTGGTGGACGACGACGGTTTCGCGGTCTGGGACACGATGGCCATCACCGAGACCCTGCACGAACGTTTCCCCGGCCGCGGCGTCTGGCCGGTGGCGCCCCGTGACCGCGCCCGCGCACGTTGCCTGGCCGCCGAGATGCACGCCGGCTTTGGCGCGCTGCGCAGCCGCTGCCCGATGAACATCGAAGCCGCGCTGCCCGAGGTGGGCGCGCGCATCTGGGTCGAACACGCCGACGTGCGCGCCGACGTCAAGCGCATCGAGACCATGTGGGCGCAGGCGCTGGCCGCCAGCGGCGGGCCCTTCCTGTGCGGCGCCTTCTCGGCCGCCGACGCCTTCTACGCGCCGGTGTGCATGCGCCTGCGCGGCTATGCGCTGCCGCTGCTGGACGGCACCGTGCGCTACGTCGACAGCGTCGCCGCCGCGCCCGGCGTGGCGGCCTGGATCGCCGACGCGCTGGCAGAACAGGATTTCCTCGATTTCGAGGAGCCCTATCGCAGCCACCGATGACGGCGGCCTTCTATGTCGTCGGCGGCGCCGTGCGTGACGCGCTGCTCGGTGCACCCGCCAGCGACCGCGACTGGGTCGCCGTCGGCGCCACGCCCGGGGAACTGCTGGCCCTGGGCTACAAGCCGGTGGGCAAGGACTTCCCGGTCTTCATCCACCCGCGCACCGGCGAGGAAGTGGCGCTGGCGCGCACCGAACGCAAGGTCGGCCCGGGTTACCACGGCTTCACCTTCCACGCCGCGCCCGAGGTGACGCTGGAACAGGACCTGGCGCGGCGCGACCTCACCATCAACGCCATCGCCCAGGCCGAGGACGGCACGTTGATCGACCCCCACGGCGGCCGCCGCGACATCGAGGCCCGCGTCCTGCGCCATGTGTCCGACGCCTTCGTCGAAGACCCGGTGCGGCTGCTGCGTGTGGCGCGGCTGGCGGCGCGGCTGGTCGACTTCACGGTGGCGCCCGAGACGATGGCGCTGCTGCGGCGCATGGTGAAAGCCGGCGAGGTCGACGCGCTGGTGCCCGAACGGGTGTGGCAGGAGCTGGCGCGCGGCCTGATGAGCGCGCGGCCGAGCCGCATGTTCACGCTGCTGCGCGAGTGCGGTGCGCTGGCGCGGCTGCTGCCCGACGTCGACCGCCTGTGGGGCGTGCCGCAGCCGCCGCAGCACCACCCGGAGGTCGACACCGGGCGGCACCTGATGCTGGTGCTGGACCAGTGCGCGCGGCTCGGCGCGCCGCTGCCGGTGCGCTGGGCCTGCCTGGTGCACGACCTCGGCAAAGGCACGACACCACCCGAGCTGTGGCCGCGTCACCTCGGTCACGAGGGCCGCAGCGCCGCGCTGGCGCGCCGCCTGGCCGAGCGGCTGCGCGTGCCCACCGACTGCCGTGAACTGGCCGACGTCGTGGCGCGCGAACACGGCAACCTGCACCGCAGCGCCAGCCTGGACGCCGCGGCGCTGCTGCGCCTGTTCGAGCGCTGCGACGCGCTGCGCCGGCCGGCGCGTTTCGTGCAGGTGCTGCAGGCCTGCGAATGCGACGCCCGGGGTCGCAGCGGACTGCAAGACCTGCCCTACGCGCCCGCGCAGCGCCTGCCGCCACTGCTGCAGGCAGCGCTGGGCGTCGACACCGCAGCCGTCGCCGCGGCAGCGGCGGCGCTGGGCCGCCGGGGTCCGGCCATCGGCGCGGCCGTCCACGACGCGCGCGTGGACGCCGTGCATGCCGCGCTGCAGAGCAGCACCTTGTTGTGACACCATGCGTCGACGCGCCGGCCCGCATGCCCGCTTCGACATGCACAGGCACGGCAGGAGCGCGCATGAAACTGGCCGAAGGCATCCGCAAGCATGGATTCCGCAAGTGGTACGAGCGTGAACTGCTGCAGGGCCACGCCCACCTGGCGTTGACCTTCGTGTGCATGGTCGGCGTCTTCGCCGCCTTCGAAGCCGCCACCACCTTCCGTTCCTGGGGCGACCAGCTCGCCGACCTGGGCAGCGGTCTGCTGTGCGCCGGCGCCGGACTGTGGGCGCTGCGGCGCTACCTGTTCCTGCTGGCGCACGCCGAGGCGGCGGCCAACCAGGCCGACTGCCCGCAGTGCCAGACCTACGGCCGGCTGGAGCTGATGCAGTCGGACGCCAGCGGCGACGAGGTCCAGGTGCGCTGCCGCAAGTGCAGCCACCGCTGGCACATCAGCGCCTGAGCGGCCGGGAGGCCAGCCACAGGCCGCCGAACATCAGCGCACCGTTGATCGGCAGCAGCTCCAGCCCCAGCTGCCAGTCGCCGAACAGCCGGCGCTGGTGGGCGTCGATGGCCCAGCACAGCAGCGGTGCGGCGACCGCAATCGCCGGCACCCACCGGTCGCGCACCCCCCCCTGGGTGAGCACTCCGAAGGCGAACAGCCCCCGCACCGGCCCGTAGGTGTAGGCCGCGATCTTCAGGATCAGGTAGATCATGCTCGGGTCGTCGATGGCCTTGAACACCATCACCAGCGCCATGAAGAGCAGCGCGAAGACCAGGTGCACGCGGCGGCGGATGCGCCGGCGCTGCGGCTCCGACCAGTCCGCGCGCTGCTGCATGCCGAGGATGTCGATACAGAAGCTCGAGGTCAGCGCGGTCAGCGCGCCGTCGGCACTGGGAAACAGCGCCGAGATCAGCGCGATCACGAACAGCACCTGCACCGCCGCCGGCAGGTGGCCCAGCACGACGGCGGGGAACAGACGGTCACCGGCCACCTGCAGCCCGACCGTGGACGCGAACAGCACCAGCAGGCCGCCGAGGTAGAGGAACAGCGACACCACCGCCAGCAGCACGAAGGCCAGCACGACGACGTTCTTCTGCGCGTCGGCCAGGCGGCGCACCGAGATGTTCTTCTGCATCATCTCCTGGTCCATGCCGGTCATCGCGATGGTGATGAAGATGCCGGCGACGACCTGCTTGGCGAAGTAGGACGGGCTGTAGGGGTCGGTGCCGAACACGGTGGCCAGGCCCTGCTGCCGCATCTGCTGCAGGCCTTGCCAGGCCGACAGGTCCAGCCGCTGCAGCAGGAAGCCCACGCAGACCACCAGCCCCAGCAGCATGCCGGCAGTCTGCAGCGTGTCGGTGAAGACGATCGTGCGCACGCCGCCTTCCACCGTATAGAGCACGATCATCAGCAGGATCACTGCCGCGGTAAGCCAGAAAGGCACGCCGAAAGAGTCCAGGATCATGTCCTGCAGGACCTTCACCACCAGGTACAGCCGCGCCGTCGCGCCCAGCGTGCGCGAGGCAATGAAGATCGCCGCTCCGGTCTGGTACGAACGCGGGCCCAGCCGCTGGCCGAGGTAGCCGTAGATCGTGGTCAGCCGCCAGCGGTAGTACAGCGGCAGCAGCACGAAGGCGACGACGAAATAGCCGACGACGTAGCCGAGCGTGATCTGCAGGTAGCTGAACTGCGTCAGCGCCACCGCACCCGGCACGCTGACGAAGGTCACGCCCGACAAGGAGGTGCCGACCATGCCGAAAGCCACCAGACCCCAGGGGCTGGCGTGGCTGCCGATGAAGAAGGCCTCGTTGTCGGCGCGCCGCGAGGTCCACGCCGCCACCGCCAGCAGCAGCAGGAAGTAGCCCAGCACGAAGGCGAGCAGCAGGCCGGCGCTCATGACGCCGTCAGACGAACATGCCGATCAGCATCGCCAGCAGGCTCAGCACCAGCGAACTGGCCAGCGGCACGTACCAGTCGCGGCCACCGAGGCGAAAGCTGAAGTCGCCCGGCAGCTTGCCCAGGCCGATGCGGCGCAGCCAGGCCGACAAGCCGTTGAAGACCAGGAAGGCGAGCAGGAAGACGATCAGCCAGCGCATGGCGGGTCAGAGCGTGTGGCTGCGGTCGCCGGCGGCGAAGCCGATGGCGTCGAACTGCAGGCCGCGCGCCAGGCCGATGACCTTGAACAGCTCGCCCATCTCGTGTTCGTTCAGCAGCTTGTGCGCTGCCGACGTGGTGCGCAGGTCGGCACCCTGCAGCAGCTCGAGCAGGCCGCAGTTCATGAGGAAACGCGCCTGCGAGGTATAGCCCACGACATCCAGCCCGGCGTCCTGGGCGGCCAGTGCGATGCCCGTGAAGTCGACGTGCGCGGTGATGTCCTTGGCGCCGACGTCGGCCAGCGGGTCGCTGTCGGCACGGTGCGCGCGGTGGCACATCAGCGTGCCGCCGATACGCTGCGCGTGGTAGTACTCCGCCTCGGGGAAACCGTAGTCGATGAAAAACGCGGCACCGCGCTGCAGCCGTTCGGCCAGCGTGCGGATGAACGCCTGCGCCTGGGCGTGGATCTCGGTCACGGTGCCGGGCACGAAGGGCGTGGCCACCGGCGGCCGCAGCGTGGTGGCGCGGTCGGCCCAGGCGAAGGCCGCGCCCGACGCCGCCACGCCGCGCTCGAACCATTGCTCGCCGTCCCAGTGCAGCAATTGCACCGGCATCGCGTCGAGCACCTCGTTGCCGACCACCACGCCGTGCATGGCTGCGGGCCAGGCGTCGAGCCAGCGCACGCGGCGGCCCCAGGCCGCCAGGCGTTCGGCCTGGCGCTGGCGCAGCGTGCCGGACAGGTCGACGATCGAATAACACTGCACCCGGTCGCCCAGGCCAGCGAGCAGCTGCGCCGCCAGCGCTCCCGAGCCGGCGCCGAACTCGAAGACCTCGTCCGCCTGCGCCGCGTCCAGCGCCTGCTCCAGCTGGCGCGCCAGCGCGGCGCCGAACAGCGGCGTGAGTTCGGGCGCGGTGACGAAGTCGCTGCCCGACGCCGGCATGGCGCCGAACTGGCGGCTGCCGCGTGCGTAGTAGCCGAGTCCGGGTTCGTAGAGCGCGATCGCCATGTAGCGGTCGAAGGGCAGCCAGCCGCCGGCCGCCGCGATGGCCGCGAGCAGGCGCGTCTGGAGGCGCGCCGATAAACTCTCGGGCCCGGCGTGAGTCATTCGCGCCATTGTAGGAAGCATGTCCCAGCCCACAGACAAACGCCCGGTCGCGCTCGTCACCGGCAGCGCGCACCGCATCGGCCGCGCCATCGCGCTCGAACTGGCTGCGCACGGCTGGCAGGTGGCGGTGCACTACCGCCGCTCGGCGGCCGAGGCCGCGCAGACGGTGGCCACGGTGCAGGCCGCCGGTGGCCGCGCCATCGCCTTCGCCGCCGACCTGGCCGACGAGGCCGCATGCGAAGCGCTGGTGCCGGCCGTGGCGCAGGCCTTCGGCCGCATCGACGCGGTGGTCAACAACGCCTCGCTGTTCGAATACGACAGTGTCGACAGCTTCAGCTATGCCGCGATGGACCGCCACTGGCGCGCCAACACCGCGCCGGCCATCGTGCTGGCGCGTGCGCTGCACGCCAGCATCGGCGCGCCCGGCGCGGTGGCCGGCAGCGGCGTGGTCGTCAACGTGCTCGACCAGAAGCTGTGGAACCCCAACCCCGACTACGTGTCGTACACGCTGTCCAAGGCGGCGCTGGAAGCCGCCAATACCCTGCTGGCGCAGGCACTGGCGCCGCGGCTGCGCGTGTGCGGCGTGGCACCCGGTGTCACGCTGCTGTCGGGGGCGATGAGCGGCAGCGAGTTCGACGACGCGCGCCGCATGACGCCGCTGCAGCGCAGCTCGACACCGCAGGACGTGGCGCACGCCGTGCGCTTCCTGCTCGAAGCGCCGGCCATCACCGGCACCACGCTGCTGGTGGACGGCGGCCAGCACCTGCAGGCGCAGTCCCGCGACGTGATGTTCCTGGCCCGCGAGGCCGCCGAACCGAAAGCCCCCTGATGCAAAGCCTGATCAACCACCCGCGCCTGATGGATTGCCGGCGACTCTTCCTGCGTGACTACGAGGTCTGGATCAACATCGGCGTGCACGATTTCGAGAAGAAGGGCGAACAGCGTGTGCTCATCAACGTCGACCTCTACGTGCCGCTGGCGGTGTCCACGCCCAAGTCCGACCGGCTGGATGAAGTCGTCGACTACGACTTCATCCGCCGCACGGTGATGGCACGCGTGGCGCGGGGGCACATCCACCTGCAGGAAACGCTGGCCGACGACCTGCTGGCGCTGATGCTGGCGCACCCACGCGTGCGCGCCGCCCGCGTGGCGACCGAGAAGCCCGACGTCTACCCCGACTGCGACGCCGTCGGCTGCGAAGTCTTCGGCATCAAGGACAGCGCGCCATGAACGCCCTCACCGACGTCCTTGGCGACGCCCCCGCCGTGGCCGCAGCGGCCGCGCGCAGCGACCCGCGCAAGGCCGCCTTCGAGGCCAACAAGCTGGGCAAGCGGCTGCACCGCCAGGTCGGCCGGGCGATAGCCGACTACAACATGATCGAGGCCGGCGACAAGGTCATGGTCTGCCTGTCGGGCGGCAAGGACAGCCATGCGCTGCTGGACCTGCTGATCTCGCTGCGCGAGCGCTCGCCGGTGCCCTTCGAGCTGGTCGCCGTCAACCTGGACCAGAAGCAGCCCGGATTCCCCGAGCACGTGCTGCCCGAGTACCTGGCCCGCCGCGGCGTGCCTTACCGCATCGAGGGGCAGGACACCTACTCGGTGGTCAAGAAGCTGGTGCCCGAGGGTGCCACGATGTGCAGCCTGTGCTCGCGGCTGCGCCGCGGCATCCTCTACCGCGTCGCCGGCGAACTGGGGGCGACCAAGATCGCGCTCGGCCACCACCGCGACGACATGGTGGTGACGCTGCTCATCAACATGTTCTTCGGCGGCCGCCTGAAGAGCATGCCGCCCAAGCTGGTCAGCGACGACGGCAGGAACGTCGTCATCCGCCCGCTGGCCTACGTCGCCGAGACCGACCTCGAACGCTGGGCCGAGCACCGGCGCTTCCCCATCGTCCCGTGCACGCTGTGCGGCAGCCAGGACGACCTGCAGCGCGTGCAGGTCAGGCAGATGCTGCGCGAATGGGAGCGCCAGTACCCCGGCCGCAGCGACAACATGCTGCACGCGATGGCGCACGTCACGCCGTCGCACCTGCTGGACCGCAGGCTCTACCCCTTCAGCACCTTGCAGACCACCGGTGTGCCCGATGCCGATGGCGACAAGGCTTTCGACGGCGAACCTTGCGCAGTCTCAACGCCACCCGGGCGCATGGTGTTGGACTTGGGACGTCACCCGAGCCTGGAGGACTGAAGCATGAGATCGACCGCTCCGTGGCTGGCCCTGGCCGGCGCCGTGCTGCTGGCGGGCTGTGCCGCGATGAACAGCCTGTCCACCGACGTGTCGAGCTTCGGCGACTGGCCAGCCGGCCGCCCGCCCGGCAGCTACGCCTTCGAGCGCCTGCCGTCGCAGCAGGCGCGCGCCGCCGAAAGCGACGTGCTGGAAGCCGCCGCTCAGGGCGCGCTGCTGAAGGCCGGTTTCACCGCCGCGGCGCCGGGGGTGCAGCCCGACGTGCTGGTGCAGGTCGGCGCACGCAGCAGCCTGGCCGGCCATCAGGCGTGGGACGACCCGCTGTGGTGGCGCGGCGGCTTCGGCTACTGGCGCTACGGGCCCTGGCTGTCGCCGCACTGGGCGGTGTCGGCGCGATACGACTTCCCGCGCTACGAGCGCGAGGTGGCGGTGCTGATCCGCGACCGCGCCAGCGGCAAACCGCTGTTCGAAGCGCGAGCCAGCAGCGAAGGCAACGCGCGCGCCGGCAGCGAGACCCTGGCCGCCATGTTCGAGGCCGCGCTGATGGACTTCCCGCGCCTGGGCATGAACCCGCGGCGCGTCGTCGTGCCGCTGCCCGGCTGAGAAGGTCCGAATAAACCTACTGCGAGACCCGATCCAGCATCTCCGGTGCTCGCTGTACTGCTCGTACAGCTCCGCTCCTCATCGCAGGCTCGGGCCGCTCGCTACGGTTTCTTTCACGCCTTCTGGGGTCTCAACTCGACGGCGCTGCCAGCGCGCGCAGGTCTTCGGCCCAGCCCATCAGGTTGTCGCGTGCCTGTCGTCGTTGCGTCGGCGTGCTGGCGTTGTGGATGCGCGCCATGAAGGCACAGTTGTATTCGGCCAGCCGCACCTGATAGGCGCGGTATTCAGGGTCGGGTGAACGTTCGGTGCGCAGCGCCAGCAAACGCATGGCGGCCAGGCGCTGGTCGCGGTCGGCGCGCTCGGCGAGCAGGCGGCGCAGCAGCTGCACGGTGTCGCGCTGGCGGCGCTGGCGCTCGGCCAGCCACATCTCCGGGTCGAAGGGCGAAGCCGCGACGCCGGCTTCGACGACGCGCCTTTGGGCCTCTTCGAGACGGCCGTACAGCCGCTCGGCACGCTCCACCGTGCGCCGGATGGATTCCCGTTGGCGCACCGCCGTGTCGGGCTGCAGGAAGTCGCTGCGCATCTCGTCGTTGCCCTTGACGTAGCGCTGCTCCAGGTGTCGCAACTGCGTCTCGCCCAGTCCCGGCACGAGCTCGGCGGCCAACTCGACGGCGCGGTCCAGCGCCGGGTCCAGCGCCTCGCGCAGCCGCGCCTGCCAGCGGCAGGCCAGCGCCGGTGTCGTGGGCTCGAGCACCTGGGCGCTGGCTTCGGCCAGCATGGCGGCGTAGTCCGGCAACTGCGTGCTGCGGTGCCACTCGAACCAACGCTCGATGCCCTGCTTGGCCAGCGGCGCGTGCTCGCGGCTGAAGTCGACATAGCCGTCGAGCCACCACCACGCCAGTTGCGCACCGTTGTTGTAGCCCAGGCGCACGGCGCTGCAGCCCGTCAGCGCCAGGAGCAGCCAGCCGATAATCGCACGCTTGACCAGGGACACCAGAGAACACTGCATGGCACTCAACGTCGTGATCATGGCCGCGGGCAAGGGCACCCGCATGAAGTCGGAACTGCCCAAGGTGCTGCACAAGCTGGCCGGCACCAGCTTATTGCAGCATGTTCTGGCCGCCGCCGCACAGCTCGGCGAAACGCGCACCGTGGTCATCACCGGCCATGGCGCCGACCAGGTGGAGGCCGCAGCCGGCGCCAGCGGCACGGTGTTCGTGCGCCAGCTGCCGCAGCTGGGCACCGGCCACGCCGTGCAGCAGGCGGTGCCGGCGCTGGACCCCGCCAACGCGGTGACGCTGATCCTCAACGGCGACGTGCCGCTGATCCGCGCCGACACCGCGCGTGCCCTGGTGCAGGCCTGTGGCGGCACCCAGCTGGCGCTGCTGACGATCGAACTGGCCGACGCCACGGGTTACGGCCGCATCGTGCGCGACGGTCGGCACGTGCGTGCCATCGTCGAGCACAAGGACGCCAGCGCGCAGCAGCGCGACATCCGCGAGGTCTACACCGGCATCATGGCCGCCCCCACGGCGCTGCTGGCGCGCTGGGTGATGGCGCTGTCCAACGACAACGTGCAGCGCGAGTACTACCTCACCGACATCGTCGCCATGGCGGTGGCCGAGGGCGTGCCGGTGGTGGCCACCGCGGCTGCCAGCGAGACCGAGGTGCTGGGCGTCAACAGCCCCGTGCAGCTGGCCGACCTGGAGCGGCGTCACCAGCGCGCCGTGGCCGAGTCGCTGATGACGGCCGGCGTGCGCCTGGCCGACCCGGCACGACTGGACGTACGCGGCCAGCTGTCGTGCGGCAGCGATGTCGAGATCGACATCAACTGCATCTTCGAAGGCCAGGTGCAACTGGCCGACGGCGTGCACATCGGCGCCAACTGCATCGTTCGCGACGCCCGCATCGGCGCCGGCGCGGTGATCCACCCCTACACGCACATCGAAGGCGCGGTGGTCGGCGCGGGCGCGCTGGTGGGCCCGTTCGCGCGGCTGCGGCCGGGGGCCGAGCTCGGCGAGCAGGTGCACATCGGCAACTTCGTCGAGGTCAAGAACTCGACGCTGGCCAGGGGCGCCAAGGCCAACCACCTGGCCTACCTGGGCGACGCCACCGTCGGCGAGCGCGTCAACTTCGGCGCCGGCAGCATCACCGCCAACTACGACGGCGCCAACAAGCACCGCACGGTGATCGGCGACGACGCGCACGTCGGCAGCAACTGCGTGCTGGTGGCGCCGGTGACGCTGGGTGCCGGCGCCACCATCGGTGGCGGCTCGACGATCAGCAAGCCGGCACCGGCCGGCCAGTTGACGGTGGCCCGCGCACGCCAGGCCACCATCGCGGGCTGGCAGCGGCCGAAGAAGGCGGTCAAGCCCGTCTGAGACGGTCGGCGCGTGGCCGGCCATCGCGTCGCGGCACGGCACGCGGCGCTGAGACACAATCGCGACCGTCAGGAGACGACACCATGGCCCGATCACCGAAGACCCGCCCGGCCCAGCCGGCGAGCGCAGCCACCGAACCGGCGCGCACGCTGGCGCAGGAGAAGTCCGACTTCACCGCCGAGGGCTCGCCGCCGCCGGGACAGGTGGCCGGCACGGCGCCGGTGCTGCCGTCGAGCACGGCCGAGACTGCGCCGCCGGCCAAGCCCGACAAGGCGGCGCCGAAAGCCCGGCGCCAACCGCCGGCACCCGCCGGCCCGGCACGCCGCTCCAGCAAGCGCAGCCCTGCGGCCTGGCGCGGCAACAGCGGCTGACACCACAGGCAGGAGCCGGCGTCGAAGCCGCCGCCGCCGGCCGGCAACTGCCCGGCCGTCGCCCAGCGCGAGGCCTGGCGACCCGGCACCCCTGGATCGCGCCGCCTCCGCCTGGCGTGCCGGCACGCCCGTGATCAGGAATACCGCACAGGGCACGGTGCCTGGCGCTGCGTCACGCGCCCAGCGCCTTGCTCGGCGTGGGCCGGCGAGCCCTGCGCTGCGATGGCGCCGGGCCGTGCCGCCGCGACTTCGGGCAGCAGTCGGTCGTATTCCTTCTTGACCACCGCATAACACTCGCAGGTGCGGCGCTCCAGACCTGCGCGGTCGAGCACCGAAATGTGGCCGCGCGAATAGCGGATCAGCCCTGCGGACTGCAGCTTGTGCGCGGCCTCGGTCACGCCTTCGCGGCGCACGCCCAGTTGGTGGGCGATCACCTCCTGCGTCATCAGGACTTCACTGCCGGGCAGACGGTCCAGGCTCAGCAGCAGCCGGCGGCAGAGTTGCTGGTCCAGCGCGTGATGGCGGTTGCACACCGCGGTTTGCGCGATCTGTGTCATCAGTGCCTGCGTGTAGCGCAGCAGCAGGGGCATGACCGGGCCCGCGCGCTCGAATTCTTCGCGGATGAGTTGCGACTTGACACGGAATCCGTGCCCGGCGCCCAGCACCACGCCATGGTCGGTCGCGAACCTGCCGCCGAGGAACAGCGAGGTGCCGACGGCGCCTTCGTTGCCGACGATGGCGATCTCGGCAGTGGCGCCGCTTTCCGTGAGGTACAGCAGTGAAACGATGGCGCTGGTCGGAAAGTACACGTGACGCCGCGGCGTGCCCGACGCGTACGAGACCTGACCCAGCGTCAAGTCGACGCACTCGAGCTGCGGCCGCATGCCGAGCCGGTTTGCCTGGCGGTCTGTTGACAATTCGCAATTGAAAGAACGGCTTATGTTTGATAGCGCACAGAGCTGGCCGCGCGGTGCGCCTAGATTGGGATCTGTTCTTCCGCAGCCTGCGGTCGGACAACAACGCTGGAGAACCCTCATGACCATCCGTAACACCATCTCTACTGCACTTGCGGTGCTGGCGCTCGTTGCCGCCTCGGGCTGCGCCGTCACGCGTGACCAACAATCGGTGGGCGCCTACGTCGACGACAGCGTCATCACGACCCAGATCAAGAGCCGCATGGCCGAGAACAAGGACGTCGCGGCCTCGAGCATCTCGGTCGAGACGCTCAACGGCACCGTCATGCTGTCCGGCTTCGCCAAGAGCGCCATGGAGAAGGCCACGGCCGAGAAGATCGCGCGCGACGTCAACGGCGTGAAGTCGGTGAAGAACGAAATCGCCGTCCGGCCGTGAGCCACCAAGCGAACTGCCACAGGAGCTTCACATGAACTGGGATCGCATCGAGGGCAACTGGAAACAGGCCACCGGGAAGGTCAAGGAGCAATGGGGCAAGCTGACCGACGACGATCTCGACGTCGTCGCCGGCCGCCGCGAGCAGCTTGCCGGCAAGATCCAGGAGCGCTACGGCCTGGCCAAGGACGAGGCCGAGAAGCAGCTCGCCGACTGGGAACGCAAAGCGACCGAATCCTGGTTCACGAAGGACTAGCCGGCTCGTCGGCGCCGGCAGGTCACTGCGGCGCGAGACCCCGGCGGCGCGGGTGGGTGCGCCGGTACCATCGCGGCATGGCGCGTAGCGGCACGGGCATCGCCGCAGCTGCGCGCGCCGCATGGGTACTGCCATGACCCCGTCCGAAGACGATACCCCCGCCTACCTGGAGAACAGGGTTCTGCTGGTGCTGCTGGTTGCAGTGTCGCTGGCGCTCGGCTGGATCCTGCTGCCGTTCTACGGCACGATCCTGTGGGCGTGCATCATTGCGCTGCTGTTCGCGCCGGTGTACCGCTGGCTGCTGGTGCGCCTGAAACGCAGGCGCACGACGGCCGCGCTGTTGACCTTGCTCATCGCGGCGGTCGTGGTGGTCGTTCCGTTCGCCCTCGTCAGCGCCGCACTGGCACGCGAGGCGATGGGCGTCTACGACCGCGTGCAGTCCGGGGCGTGGAATCCGGCGCTGTACTTCCAGCGCATCTTCGACGCCATGCCCGGCTGGACGATGACCGTGCTCGACCGCTTCGGCCTCGCCGACTTCGCCGCCCTGCAGCGTCGGCTGACCGCCGCGGTGGCGCAGGCGAGCCAGTTCATCGGCGCGCGCGTCCTGGCCATCGGTCAGGACACCTTCGCGTTCGTCGCCGACCTGTTCATCGGCGCCTACATCGCGTTTTTCCTCATCCGCGACGGCGAGTCGGTGGTGCATACCGTGCGCAACGCGATCCCGCTGTCGTCGGAACACAAGAAGGAACTGCTCGACAAGTTCGCCACCGTGGTGCGCGCCACGGTGAAGGGCAACCTGCTGGTGGCAGCCATCCAGGGCGCACTGGGCGGCATCGCGTTCTGGTTCCTGGGCGTCGGCGCGGCCTTGCTGTGCGGGGTGCTGATGGCCTTCCTGTCGCTGCTGCCGGCCGTCGGTGCCGCGCTGGTCTGGTTCCCGGTGGCGGTCTACTTCTTCGTCGTCGGCGCCTTCGGCAAGAGCATCGCGTTGTTCGCCTACGGCGTGCTCGTGATCGGACTCGTCGACAACCTGCTGCGACCGATCCTGGTCGGCAAGGACACGCGCATGCCCGACTACGTGGTCATGATCACGACGCTCGGCGGCATGGCCGTGTTCGGCATCAACGGCTTCGTCCTCGGCCCCACCATCGCGGCGATGTTCATCGCCGTCTGGCACATCTACGGCGTCACGCGGCGCCAGGCGGCGCCGTAGCAGGGCCCTCAGAGCCAGTAGGCCCAGATGCGGGACAGCGACTCCTGCAGCCGCTGATGCAGCGGGCGGCGCTCCCACTGTTCCAGGGTGATGGCGTCCGACGCTGCGAGGTCCTTGTCGAACATCGCCTGCACCTGGCGGCCGAATTCGACGCCCAGCACCACCGCGTTCAGCTCGTGGTTGTGCAGGAAGCTGCGCCAGTCGAGGTTGGTCGACCCGACCGTCGTCCAGACGCCGTCGATCAGCGCCGTCTTCGAATGCAGGACCACGCCGCGCCGCTCGTGGATCCTGACGCCGGCGCGCAGCAGTTGCGTGTAGTAGCTGCGGCCGGCGTGGAAGACCAGCCAGGAGTCGGTCTGGCTGGGCAGGATCAGCACCACCGCGACGCCGCGCCCGGCAGCCGCCTCGAGCGCGGCGAGCAGTTGCGGATCGGGCGCGAAATAGGCGTTGGTCAGGTGCACCGTCGTCTCGGCACTGCCGATGGCCGACAGCAGCGTGGCATAGATCAGGCTGTACGGGTCGTCCGGCGAACTGCCGATCGCGCGCACCACCTGCCGGCCGGCGTTCTGGCTGCGCGGGTAGTAGTCCCTGGCCGCCAGCGCTGGGCCCTTCTGCGCCGCCCAGGTGGCGAGGAACATCTTCTGCAGTTCGGCCACCACCGGCCCGCGCAACTGCAGGTCGGTGTCGCGCCAGGCCGGTTGGTCGGCCGGCCGTGCACGCATGCCCTGGCTGGACGAGCCGCCCGAGTACACGCTGCTGATGTTGATGCCGCCCAGGAAAGCGACGCGTCCATCGACGATCAGCAGCTTGCGGTGGTCACGCTGGTTCAGTTCCCATTCCTTGCGCGCCAGCAACGGGTTCACGGGGTTGAATTCGAGGACCTTGACGCCGCTGGCGGCCAGCCGCTCGAAGAAGGCGGCGGGCGTGCCGAGGGTGCCGACGCTGTCGCGGATGAGATGCACCTGCACGCCTTGCCGCTGCTTGTCGATCAGCGCCTGCGCAAAACGCTGGCCGACGTCGTCGTCGTCCAGGATGTAGGTCTCGAGGTGGATGTGGTCGCGTGCCGACTGGATGGCCGCCAGCATCGCCCGGTAGGTGGCCGGGCCATCCTGCAGCAACAGCACCTCGTTGCCGACGGTCAGCGGGCTGCCGACGATGGCTTCCTCGCGCGCCAGGTGGCGGTCGAAGATGCCAGTGTCCTGGCCGCGACCCTGCAGGCCGTGCAGGACGGCCTTGCTCTGCGCCGCCGACAGCGGGCCGCGCGCGCCTTCCAGCTGCACCGGCGCTGCGGGGCGGTGCGCCAGGTCGGGCACGATCGTGGGCAGGCTCTGGCAGGAGGCCAGCGCAAGCAGCAGCGGTGTCAACAGCGTCCGCAGCCAGCGGGGTCGGCGCAGCGACAGTAGAGGCGTCGGTGTCATGTGTGCCTGAATCCAGTGTGGCTGGCCGCCAGGGCCATCGCGTCGGCGGCAACTGGCGGACGGCGACCGTCGTCACGATCCGTACGAGTTGCGGGATGCCCCTCGGGCCGGCGCCGCCGCCTGCTCGTCGCCGTCGAGTGGATTGTGTACGGCGCGTGGCCCCGGCGCAGGCCGGCGAGCTGCGATGACCGTGACAGGCGGCCGCCACTGCGTCGCAAGGCGGCGCCAACGGCCGACCGGTGCTTCTGATAGTCTGCTGCCATGCCCGTGCAAGCCTTGCGCCACCGTCGTGGATCTGCCGGCCGCCCGCTGGCGTCGGCGGCACAGCTCTGCGGCGTCTGCTGCGCACTGCTGGCGGCCGGCTGCGCGACGACCGTCTGCGACGCCCAGGGCAACGCGGCAGCGGTCCGCGCGCCGTCGGTCGCGGCCGTCTCGATCGCGCCGGCGCATACGCCTTCCATCGCTGCCCCTGCCCCTGCCCCTGCCCCTGCCCCTGCAACTGCAACTGCGCTCGCATCAGCGCCGGCACCCGCACCCGCACCCGCACCGCCCCCCGCACCAGCACCCGCACCGGCACCTGCGCCCCCGCCTGCAACAGCGCGTGCCGCCCAGCCCGCAGCCGCACCCAGGCCCGCAGCGACCAAGGCCGCAGCGCCGGCACCCAAGGTGCCGGCCCAGGCGCCGTCGTCGCCAGCGTCCGCGCCCGCCGCAACGTCGCCGATGGCCGCCGCCTCCGTTGCGGCCGTTGCCAAGCCGACGGCAGCGCCGCCGCTGGATCTCAAGTCCCTGGAGACCCGGCTCAGGGAAACGAAGGCGATCGGCGTCTTCACCAAACTCACGGTCAAGAACCAGGTCGATGACCTGCTCGAGCGCTTTCGCGAGTTCTACAAGGGCCGGCTCAAGACTTCGCTGGCCGAACTGCGGCGGGCGTACGATCTGCTGGTGCTGAAGGTGCTCGCGCTGCTGCAGGACGCCGACCCGCCGCTGGCCAGTGCGCTGGCGACGTCGCGCGAATCGATCTGGGGCATCCTTTCGGACCGCGAGAAGTTCTCGTCCATCTAGATCTCAGACCAGCGGAGGAAGTCCTTGAACAAGCGTATCGCGGCCCGGGCCTGCGTGGTCTCGCTGACGGCGTTCTGTGCGCTGTCGTCGTACGCGGCGCAAGACGCCGAGCTGCTCAGGGACCTGACGTCGGTGATCGCCCTGCTGGGGCTGCCCTGCGGTCAGGTGGTCAGCGCCCAGCGGCTGAACGACAACGATCACCTCGCGACATGCCGGGACGGCAATCGCTACCGCGTCTTCGTCAACGCCGAAGGCCGGGTCGTGGCGCAGAAGCAGTAGCGCCCCGCCGTGGCGCTGCGCCAGCGCCGCGGCCGCAGCGGGCGAAGCCGCTGCCCGTGCGGACGTGACTTCGTAGACGGGTCGGGTGCCAAGGCCGGGTTTGCCCCGGCTTTGCCGCTCTGTTTGCGGCTTCAGTCCGGGCCAGCTCGGCCGATAGTCGATGGACCCGCTTGAGCTTCGGACACCGACCCCACGGACATGAGCAACGCATCCACCCAACTCGCCGGCCGCGAAAGCGCGCCCGCCGCAGCGGCCCAGAAGGCCAGCGCCGAATTCCTGACCTTCCGCCTCGGCGGCGAGGAGTACGGCATCGACATCCTGCGCGTGCAGGAAATCCGCTCCTACGAGGAGCCCACGCGCATCGCCAACGCGCCGGCCTTCATCAAGGGCGTCGTCAACCTGCGCGGCGTCATCGTGCCGGTGGTGGACCTGCGTCTGAAGCTCGGCTGCGAGAACGTGGAATACAACGCCTTCACGGTGGTCATCGTGCTCAACGTGCACGGTCGCGTGGTCGGTGCGGTGGTCGACTCGGTCTCGGACGTGCTCGAGCTCGCGGGCGACCTCATCAAGCCCGCCCCCGAGATGAACGCCTCCGTGGACACCAGCTTCATCACCGGCATCGCCAGCGTCGGCGAACGCATGTTGATCCTGATGGACATCGAGGCCCTCATGTCCAGCGCCGACATGGGGCTCATGGACAGCACGCGCCCGCTGCAGTAGGCCGGCGCTTCGGCGCCGCAGCCGCGGCGCTTGCAGGCCTGCATATTTCGGGCCGCACCGACACAGCGGTGCCGGCCCTCCCAGTTCCCCCGCCCCGCCCACCGTTTCCAAACTCAGGAGTTCGCCATGAAAACCGTCCACCACGTTCTGGGTGCCTGCGCCGCAGCCGCACTTCTGCTGACTTCGGCCAGCGCCTTCGCCAACGCCACGCCGGCGGAAGCCACGGCGATGGTCAAGAAGGGCGTTGCCTTCATGAAGGCCAGCGGCAAGGACAAGGGCCACGCGGAAATCAGCAGCAAGGACAGCCAGTTCAAGAAGGACGACCTGTACCTGGTGGTCTACGGTCTCGACGGCGTCGTGCGCGCGCATGGCGCCAACGAGAAGATGATCGGCAAGAACCTGATCGAACTCAAGGACATCGACGGCAAGCTGTTCGTCAAGGAGCGCGTGGAGCTGGCCCAGAGCAAGGGCACGTTCTGGCAGGACTACAAGTTCACCAACCCGGTGACCAAGAAGATCGAACCCAAGTCGATGTACTGCGAGAAGCTCGACGACGCCGTGGTCTGCGGGGGCGTCTACAAGTAGGAATGTCGCCAGAGCGACTGCGTTCGTCACAGGGAATCGCCATGAAACTCGGCCTGAAGCTCGTCCTCGCACCGGTCACCACGGCGGTGGTCGTGCTGGCCACCGGCCAGCTCGACTCGGTGCTGCTGGGCCGCTCCGGCGAAGCAGCCACGGCCCGCTTCAATGCCGACCTGAGCCATATCCAGACCCTGGCGAGCGTGCAGGACCAGGTCGGGCAGATGCACGCCGGCATCTACCGCGCGATGACCATCATCGGTTCGTACGACGATGCAAAGACGGCGGCCCTGCGCAAGGAGCTGGCCACCAAGAGTGCCGGCATGAAGACCACGCTCGGCACACTCAGCGCACAAGCCGGCATCGAAGCCACGGTGCGCACCGACATCGAGGCGGCCGGCCGCCAGATCGACGACTACCTCAAGCGCAGCGATGCGGCGGTAGACCTGGCGTCCGTGGATCCCAACACCGGTGTCGCGGCCATGCAGGGTGCCGACGAAGCCTACGGCAAGCTGGCCACGGCGCTGGCGTCCGCGACGGCGCGCATGAAGGACACATCCGCCGCCGCCGCAGTCGCCGCGTCGGCGCAGGCCACACGCAACCATTGGCTGCTCACGCTGCTGTCGCTGGCGGTGGCCGCGGGCGTGGTGGGGCTGTTCTGGCTGGTGCTGCGCAAGGTGGGCAAGGCCCTGGAACAGGCCTCGGGATTCGCGCGCGAGATTGCCGCCGGCAACCTGTGCGTGAGCGTCGAAACGGATCGCAAGGACGAGCTGGGCGAGCTGCTGACCGCACTGGGCACCATGCGGACGTCACTGGTGCAGACCGTGAGCCAGGTGCGCGCCACCACCGACAGCATCAGCACGGCGAGCGCGCAGATCGCGATGGGCAACCAGGACCTCAGCGCCCGCACCGAACAGACGGCCAGCAACCTGCAGCAGACGGCGGCGAGCATGGAAGAGATCACCGCCACCGTGCGCCAGAGCGCCGACGCGGCGCGTCAGGCCAACCAGCTGGTGGCTTCGGCGGCCGACATCGCCGCACGCGGCGGCAGAGTGGTCAGCGAGGTGGTGACGACCATGGACGAGATCAACCACAGCAGCAAGAAGATCAACGACATCATCGGCGTCATCGACGGCATCGCGTTCCAGACCAACATCCTGGCCCTCAACGCGGCCGTCGAGGCGGCCCGGGCCGGCGAACAGGGCCGCGGTTTTGCGGTCGTCGCCGGTGAAGTGCGCAACCTCGCGCAACGCAGCGCGCTGGCGGCCAAGGAAATCAAGGGCCTCATCGGCGCCAGCGTCGACAAGGTCGCTTCGGGTTCGCGCCTGGTGGCGGACGCCGGGCAGACGATGAACGAGATCGTGGGCTCGGTGAAGCGTGTCAGCGACATCATCGGCGAGATCACGGCTGCCGCCGGCGAGCAGAGCGACGGCATCGGCCAGGTCAACACCGCAGTCACGCAGCTCGACCAGATGACGCAGCAGAACGCCGCGCTGGTGGAGCAGAGTGCCGCCGCGGCCGAGAGCCTGAAGGACCAGGCCAGCCGGCTGGCGCAGGTGGTGCAGGTCTTCCGCATCGACGCCAACGGCAGCAGCCACGCCAGCAGCGCCCCGGCGCCGGCCCGCGTCACCGTCGCGGCCCCCGTGTTCACGCCGCCGGCCGGCAGGCCGCGCGCCGTTCGCACTGCCGCATTGCCCGCGCCGGCCCCGGCCCAGCCCGCCGCCGTCGAACCCAAGCCAAGCCAGATCGAGCCGCTGCCCACGCTCACGGCCATCGTGCTGCCCGCTGCCAAGCCCGTGCAGGCCAGCGCGGCCACCGGCGACGGCGGCGACTGGGAAAGCTTCTGAACCATGGCCGCCGAGCTTCCCGCCGAACGGCGGCACTTCCATCGCATAGCCCATGACGCGCGAGCGACGCTGTCGTACGCAGCGCGGGCGTGGAGCTGCACCGTGCAGGACTTGTCGCTGAAGGGCTGCCTGGTGCGCCTGCACACGGACTGGCCGGTCGACCCCCAGCAGGCCTATCACCTGACGATCCATCTCACCGACGAGCTCAGCATCGGCATGGACGTGGCCTGCTGCCGCCAGGAGGGTTTGAACGTCGGCCTGCTGTGCGTCAACATCGACCTCGACAGCGTCACCCGGCTGCGCCGCCTGGTCGAGCTCAACCTTGGCGACAGCGCCTTGCTGGAACGCGATCTGCACGCCCTGGTTCGTTGCTGAGCGGGCCCAGGCACGGCCGGGCGGCACCACCGCTGCAGGCAGGAAGCGGCCCGCTCGTCGGCGCCGCACAGGCGCCCTCAGCGTGCGTGCGCGTCCAGCACCGTCAGCACGCGGGACAGGTCCAGCGGCTTGGTCAGGTAGTCGGCGAAGCCGGCGCCCTTGCCACGCTCGATGTCGCCACGCATCGCGTTGGCGCTCATGGCGTAGACCGGGATGTCGCGCGTCGCCGGGTCTTCGCGCAGCGCCTGCATCACCGCCCAGCCGTCCATTTCAGGCAGGTTGATGTCGAGCAGGATCAGGCGCGGTCGTAGCGCGCGCGCCAGTGCCAGCCCGCGCGTCGGCGTCTCGGCGCTGAGCAGCCGCCAGCGCGGCCGCAAGGCGACGATGCCCTCGACCAGACGCAGGTTGGACGGGTTGTCCTCGATGCACAGCAGTTCGACCGCGCTGCCGGCGGTCGCTGCGCCGGCCTCGGCCGCCACCGCGGACGACAGCGGGGCCGCAACCGCGCCCGCGGCGCTCGCCTTCGGCAGCTGCACCCAGAAGCTGCTGCCGGCGCCGACCTGGCTGTGCACGCCGATCGTGCCGTGCATCGACTCGACCAGGCGGCGCGACAGCGCCAGGCCGATGCCGGTGCCCTCGACCGCCGTGGCCGCTGCGCCCAGGCGTTCGAAGGGCACGAACAGCCGCGCCTGCTGCGCGGCGTCCAGGCCCGGGCCGCTGTCGTCGACGTGCACTCGCCAGTGCTCGCCGTGGTCTTCGACGCGCACCTTCACCCAGCCACCCTCGCGGTTGTACTTGACCGCGTTGCCGAGCAGGTTCAACAGCACCTGCTTCAGCCGCGTGCGGTCGGCGCGCACGTGCCAGTCAGTGGCCGCTGCCGGCGCAGTCAGGCTCAGCTGCCTGGCCTCGGCCTGCGGCTGCAGCAGCGCCAGGCACTCCTTGATCAGCGGCTGCAGCGCCAGCGTCTCGACGCTGATGGTCATGTGGCCGGCCTCGATGCGCGCGAGGTCGAGCACGTCGTTGATCAGTGTCAGCAGGTGCTGGCCGCCGTTCAGGATCTCGCGCACCTGCGCCGCCTGCCCGGGGCTCTTCAGGTTCAGCGCCAACAGCTGCCCGAAGCCGAGGATCGCGTTCAGGGGCGTGCGCAGTTCGTGGCTCATGCGCGACAGGAATTCGCTCTTGGCCTGGTTGGCCCGGTCGGCTTCGTCGCGCGCTGCCGACAGGGCCGCGGTGCGTTCGGCCACGCGCTGCTCCAGCTCGTCGTTCAGCCGCTGCAGCGCGCGCTCGGCGCGGCGCCGTTCGCCGATGTCGCGCACGATGACCTGCATGCCGCGCTCGTTGTCGTCGGCGTATGGCGCGGCCGTGACCTCGACGTCGACCTCGCTGCCGTCCAGGCGCAGGTAACGTTCGGCCAGCGGCGGCAGGACGTGGCCGTCGTCGAGCAGCTTGGCGATGCGCGAGCGCACTGCGGCCTGGTCGTCGGGGTGGATGCGGTCGAGCACCGGCCGGCCCAGCAGCTGGCTGGCGTCGCTGGCACCGAACAACTGCAGGGCCGCCGGGTTCAGGTAGGTGAAACGGCCGCCCTGGTTGAAGTAGATGGCGTCCGGCGCACTGTCCAGCAGCGTGCGGTAGCGCCGTTCGCTGCGCTCCAGCGCCCTCTGGCCGCGCGACGACCGCCACAGCAGGCCGGCGACGACCGCACCCGACACCAGCGCCAACGCGATCAATGCCCGCGCGATCTGGCGCTCGCGCTCGCGCCCGGCGGCCAGCGGCGCCAGCGCGTCGAGCTCGGCCAGGCCGACCACCGTCACGATGCCGTGCCCGGACAGCCGGCGCCAGCCATAGAGCCGGGCCACGCCGTCGACTTCCCCGGCGACGTGGAACATGCCCTCGGTGGCGCTGCGATCGACCAGAAACGGCCGCTCGGCCGGCAGACGCAGGCCCATCGAACGTTCGCCGTCGCGGCTGCGCGCGAGGAAGGAGCCGTCGTCGTGCACCAGCGCAACGACGTCGCGCACGGACAGTGCGACGGCACCCAGGCGCCGCCCGATGTACGACGACGTCACCGAGACATTCATGGTGCCGGCAAAGCGCCCGTCGCGCAGCAAGGGCCGGTTGACGACGAAGGTCCATTGCCCGCTCAGGCGCGACAGCACGGCCTTGCCGACGTGCAGCCGGTCGCTGCCGTCCAGGTGAACGCGAAAGTGGTCGCGGTCGGCGACGTTGACGCTGTCCTGCGTGCCGAGGCTGTTGTAGACGATGCGGCCGTCGGCCGCCGCCACCGACACGTGGCTGACGGCGCCGGCCGGCAAGGTGGCCACGATGTCGCGGGCCAGCGCGTCGAATCGCGCCGCGTCGCCCGTCCACTCGCGACGCAGCTGCTGCAGCGCCACGTCGACGGCGGCGAGCAGGATCTCGACCTGCCCGTTGACCGCATCGGCCAGCTGGATGGCGCGCTGCTCGGCGCGCAACACGGCCTGCTCGCGCAGCACCGCCTGCGCGCGCTCGGTCTGCCACCACGACAAGGCGGCGACGAGCACCGTCAACAGGGCGACCAGCAGCGCCAGCCAGGCGCCGCGGCGGCTCAGGCCATCGCGCGGGCGCGATCCAGGCGCGGCCGGCGCCGTCATGCCGCCTGCCAAGGCAGGTGCGCCTTCCTGTCGGTCGCGGAACTCATCGAAGTCCTGATGCGCAGGAGTCGCCTGCCCTGGGCAAAAGTGTACTTGCGCCCACCGTGGCCGCGGCCGCCATCATCCGAACAGCAGCTGCACGAGCCCGAGGCTGACCACCGGAAACAACAGCAGGACCACCACCCGCAACAGGTCCCAGGCCAGGAACGGGAATACGCCCTTGTAGGTCTCGCCCATCGGCACGTCGCGCGCGAGGTTGTTGACGACGTATACGTTCAGCCCCACCGGCGGCGCGATGAGGCCGATGCCCACCGTCATCAGCACCAGGATGCCGAACCAGATCGCCTTGTCCTGCGCGGCCAGGCCCCACAGTTCCAGGCCCATGATGGCCGGGAACACCACGGGGATGGTCAGCAGCAGCATCGACAGCTCGTCCATGACGCAGCCGAGCAGCACGTAGAACGCCAGCACCGCGGCCACGATCACCAGCGGCGCCACGGGCAGGCCGCCCACCCAGGCGGCCAGCGCCGCCGGCATCGCGGTCAGCGCCAGCGTGGCGTTCATCATGTCGGCGCCGAGGAAGATCATGAATACCATCGCGCTGGTCTCGGCGGTGGCGACGAAGCTGGTCTTCAGTGCGCGCCAGCCCAGCTCGCGCTGCGCCGCGCCGGCCACGAAGGTGGCGACGGCGCCCACCGCCGCGCCTTCGGTGGGCGAGAACAGACCGCCGTAGATGCCGCCGAAGACGATCACGAAGATGAGCGCGATCGGCCACACGCCGAGCAGCGCGTGCCAGCGCTCGGGCCACCGGGCGCGCACACCGGGAGGGGCGAGATGCGGACGGGCGCGGCAGACCAGGCTCACCACAGCCAGGTAGCCGCCCAGCGCCAGCAGGCCGGGCACCATCGCCGCCGCGAACAGCTTGGCGATATTCTGCTCGGTGAGGATGGCATAGACGACCAGCGGCACCGACGGCGGGATCAGGATGCCCAGCGTGCCGCCGGCCGCCAGCGTGGCGGTGGACAGCCGGCCCGCGTAACCGTGGCGCCGCATCTCGGGGTAGGCGACCTGCGTGATGGTGGCCGAGGTCGCCACCGACGAGCCGCACACCGCGCCGAAGGCACCCGCCGACAGCAGGCTGGCCATGGCCAGGCCGCCGCGCACGTGGCCCACCCAGGCGGCCGCGGCGTGGAACAGGCGCCGGCTCAGCCCGCCCTGGGTCGCGAACTGGCCCATCAGCAGGAACAGCGGGATCACCGACAGCTCGTACACCGTGAGCCGGGCCACCGCACTGCCCTTGAGCAGGTTGAGCAGCGAGGCCTCGCCGGACAGCACCCAGTAGCCGAGCGCGCCTGGAATGAACATCGCCGCCGCGATCGGGATGCGCAGCGCCATCAGCAGCAGCATGCCGGCGAACATCGCCAGCCCGAGGCCGGTGGCGCTCAATCAGCCTCCACCGGCCGCGTGCGGAACATCGCGGCCGCGCCACAGGTGATGCCCCTGCCACAGCGCGATCAGCGCCGACAGCGCCAGCCCGGGGGCCAGCGAGGCGTAGGTCCACCACATCGGCAGCGCCAGGATCATCGTCGTCTCGTGCCCGTCCCGCACCGCGACGGCGCCGGCCGCGCTGCGCCAGGCCAGCAGCGCGCACATCAGCGCCAGCAGCACGGTGCCGGCGGCGTCCAGGCGCTGCTGCGTGCGCTCGGGCAGCGTCTGCGTGAAGAACTCGACGACGATGTTGGCGCGCTGCCACTGGCACCAGGGCAAGCCGAGCGAGATCGCCAGCGCAACGCCGAACTGCGTGAGCTCGACGTCGCCGGGGACCGGCGCGCCGGCGCCGGAACGTCCGACGATGCTGGCCACCACCATCGCCGCCACCAGCAGCGTCACCGCGGCCCCCGCAAGCGCAAAGACCAGCGCCAGACGGTGCAGCAGGCCGGTCATCGGCGCTTCATCGTGCCGCGGCCGCACGCCGCCGGGCGCGCTTCACTTGCGGTACTTGGCCAGCAGGTCGCGCGCATCCTGCAGCATCTGCTTGCCCGGCAGCCCGCGCTTGTCCATGTCGGCCAGCCATTCGTCGTAGATCGGCGCCGAGGCCTTGATCCAGTTGTCGGTCTCGGCCGCCGAAATCGTGATGATGGTGTTGCCGCGATCGGCCGCCGCCTTACGCCCCGGCGCCTGGCTCTCGTCCCAGATCTTGCCGATCCGGCGCGACAGCGCGGCGCCGCTGTTGTCGTCGATCACCTTCTTCAGGTCGGCAGGCAGGCTGTCGTAGCGGGCCTGGTTCATCGCGAAGACGAAACCGGCGCTGTACAGCGCGGGCCGCGTCGGGTCGGTCTGGGTGTGGAACTTGGTCATCTCGTGCAGCTTGAACGCCGGGATCACCTCCCAGGGCAGCGCGAAGCCGTCGATCGTGCCCTTGCTGATGGCGTCGGCGACGCTGGGCACCGGCATGCCCACCGGCGTGGCCCCCAGGCGCGCCAGCAGCTTGTTGGTCTGGCGCGTCGGGGCGCGCATCTTCAGGCCCCTGAAGTCGTCGAGCGTCTTGATCTGCTTGCTCGCGGTATGCACGTAGCCCTCGTCGTGCACCCAGGTGGCCAGGATCTTGGTGCCGGGGAACTCCTTCAGTGCGTGCTTCTGCAGGTAGTCCCAGCCCGCCGCCGCGGCCACCTCGGCCGAGTTGGTCATGAAGGGCAGTTCGAAGACCTCCATCGCCGGGAAGCGCCCCGCGGTGTAGCCCGGCAGCGTGACAACGAGGTCGTCGACGCCGTCCTTGACGCGGTCCACCAGCTGCGGCGGCGTGCCGCCACCGCTCATCGCCGGCAGCAGCTGGCACTTCATGCGCTTGTTCGACTCGGCGGCGATCTTCTCGCACCAGGGGCCGATCACGCGCACCGGCGCCATCGCCTGCGGCGGCCAGATGTGGTGGAACTTGAGCGTGACCTCCTGCGCCATGGCGGGCAGCGCCACGGCGGCGAGGACGGCGGTGATGAAACGTTTCATGTCGGTGGCTCCTGGGTGATCGGGGGACTTCAGCCCCACACTTCCTGCGCCGTCCGGACCACCAGCTCGAGCTTGCGCCGCTGATCCTCGACCGCGATGTTGTTGCCGTGCACGGTGCTGGAGAAGCCGCATTGCGGGCTCAGGCACAGCTGCTCCAGCGGTGCGTAACGGGCGGCCTCGGCGATGCGGCGCTTGAGGTCGTCCTTGCTCTCGAGCTGGCCGAACTTGGTGGTGACGAGTCCGAGCACGACGACGCGCCCGGGCTTCAGGAAGCGCAGCGGCCGGAAGTCGCCCGAGCGGTCGTCGTCGTACTCCATGAAGATGGCGTCGAGGTTCATCTCGGCCAGCAAAGCCTCGGCCACCGGCTCGTAGTTGCCCTGGGCGGCGAAGGTGCTCTTGAAGTTGCCGCGGCACAGGTGCATGGCCAGCACCATGCCCGCCGGCTTGAGCGCCACCACCTTGTTGATGAAGTTCGCATAGCGGTGCGGCAGTTCGTTGGGATCGTCGCCGCGCTGACGCGCGGCCTCGCGCATCTTCTCGTCGCAGAGGTAGGCCATGTTGGTGTCGTCCATCTGCACGTAGCGGCAGCCGGCGTCGAAGAGCGACTTCAGCTCGTCGCCGTAGGCGCGCGCCACGTCGTCGTAGAAGTCGGGGTCGAGCTCGGGGTAGGCTTCCTTGCCGATGCCGGCGCGCCCGCCGCGGAAGTGCAGCATGGTCGGCGACGGGATCGTCACCTTGGGCGTGCAGCCCGGCGCGTGCAGCTCGACCTGGCGCTTCAGATATTCGAAGTCGGCACGCTGGATGTCCTTCACGTGGCGCACCTTGTCGATCACCCGGATCACCGGCGGCGCGAGCTCCTCGCTGCCGTCGGCGCGCTTCACGGTGACCGGGATGTCGGTTTTCACGCCACCCAGCTGCTCGAGGAAGTCGATGTGGAAGTAGGTGCGGCGGAACTCGCCGTCGGTGATCGACTGCAGCCCGGCGTCGCGCTGGAAACTGACGATCTCGGTGATGGCACGGTCCTCCACCTCGCGCAGCTGCGCCGCGGTGATTTCGCCGCGCGCCTTGCGCTCGCGCGCCTGCAGCAGGTCGGGCGGGCGCAGGAAGCTGCCGACGTGGTCGGCGCGGAACGGGGGGGTGGTGCGTGCGGACATGCCGATGCCTCTCCTGAAGTTGGCCACGAAGCATAGCCACGCGGCGCGCCGAATGTCAGGGGTCGATTACCGATCGCGCGTCGAGTCCGCGTCGAGGCCGGCGGCGCCGGGCGTCGAAGGCCACGGCGTCGCCGACGCGGCGGCACGCGACAATCACCCTGCCCCTTGGCTTCGGCCGCTTCGGACACCGTGCAGAAGAACGCCCCCACGACGCCCGCCGCGCTGGCCGCGGCACCCTTTCGCGACCTGCCGGCGATGGTCGCCGCCGTCGCGGCCAGCGCGCCGGGTGCACCGGCGCTGATCGACGGCGATCGCCGCCTCGACTACGCCGGCCTCGACGCCTTGATGGATCGCGTGGCCGCGGCGCTGCAGCGCGTCGGCGTGGTGCCGCAGGAGGTGATCGTGATCTGCGCCGGCGCGAGCCTGGAGTACGTGGCGCTGTTCCTGGGCGCGCTGCGCGCCGGCGTCGCGGTGGCGCCGCTGGCGCCGGGCAGCACGCCGCAGCAACTGCGCGAGATGATCGCCGACGCCGGCGCGCGCCGCGTCTTCGTGGATGCCGAGGTGGCACAGGCCATCGGGGCCGCGGCGCCGGCCGGTGGCGGCGCCGCGGGCGTCGTGCGCCTGGACGACAGCCCGGGTGGCACGGCATTCACCGGCTGGCTGGCAACGGAGGGCGCGCGGCCGGCGCCGGTCCTCATCGATCCCGCCTGGGCCTTCAACATCATCTACTCGTCGGGCACGACGGGCACGCCCAAGGGCGTCGTGCAGCCGCACGCGATGCGCTGGGCGCACATCCGCCGCGGCGCGGCGGCGGGCTACGGCCCCGGCGCGGTGACCTTGATCGCCACGCCGCTGTACTCGAACACCACGCTGGTGTCGCTGATCCCGTCGCTGGCCTGGGGTTCGGCGGTGGTGCTGATGCGCAAGTTCGACGCCGCCACTTACCTCGAACTCGCCGAACGCCACCGCGCCACCCACACCATGCTGGTGCCGGTGCAGTACCGGCGGCTGCTGGCGCACCCGGACTTCGGGCACCGCGACCTGTCGGCCTTCGTCGCCAAGTTCTGCACCAGCGCGCCCTTCCACGCCGAGCTCAAGGCCGAGGTGCTGCGCCGCTGGCCGGGCGGGCTGGTCGAGTACTACGGCCTGACCGAAGGCGGCGGCACCGTCATCCTGCACGCGCACTTGCACCCGCACAAGCTGCACACGGTGGGCCAGCCCGCGGAGGGCCACGACATCCGCCTCATCGACGAAGCCGGCCACGAGCTGGGCGCGGGCGCCAGCGGCGAGGTCGTCGGCCGCTCGCCCGGCATGATGACCGGCTACCACCGACAGCCCGGGCTCACCGCCGCGGCCGAATGGCACGACGCCGAGGGCCGGCGCTACCTGCGCACCGGCGACGTCGGCCGTTTCGACGACGACGGCTTCCTGATCCTGCTCGACCGCTGCAAGGACATGGTCATCAGCGGCGGCTTCAACATCTACCCGAGCGACCTCGAAGCCGAGCTGCGCCGGCACCCCGACGTGGCCGATGCCACCGTCTTCGGCGTGCCGTCGGCCGAGTGGGGCGAGACGCCGGCGGGCTGCGTGGTGCTGCGTGCCGGCGCCGCGGCCGGCGTCGAGGAGATCCGGCTCTGGGTCAACGCGCGCGTCGGCAAGACGCAGCGCCTGTCGGCCTTGCGCGAGCTGGCCGAACTGCCGCGCAGTGCGATCGGCAAGGTGCTCAAGCGCGAGCTGCGCGAACGCTGGCGAGTCAGCAACGGAGCCGAGCGCGGATCCGGCGCCGCGCCCGGCCAGCCGCCGCGAACCCACGGCGGCGTCGAAAGTGTGTCGTAAGGCCCCCTACACGGCGCCGCAACGCCGCACTATCCTCAGCCTGTGACGGATGAGGCCGATCTAGTGGCGGTACGGTCCCGGGCGATGTCACCGTGGGCCAGGGCAAGCATGGCCGCGCCGGGCACCGGGCGGGCCGGGCAAGACGGAGAATCCGCGCGTGCATGAGCTGACGGGCATAACGCTTTCTGACCTGGACGGCCAGCTGGTCGCGCGCTGCAGCGCTGCCGACGTTCGGCCGCCGCTGGACCTGCCAACGCTGCGTCTGGCCATCGAACAGGCAGGGTACGGCGGCTGGCTGCTGCAGACCGACGCCTTGCTGTCCCTGGTCAAGCGCTGGCCCGGCGAGGCCGGCGAGTTCGAACTGCCGCTGGGCCGTCGCGAAGACGCCCAGTTCTCGATCGAGGTCGCGCCCGACGCCGCCTGCGCCTGGGTCAACCTGACGCCGGCCCACGGCGGCAATCCGGTGGCGCTGGCCGTCGTGTTGCAGGCGCTGGCGGATGCCGGCGTCGTGCACGGCGTCGACCTGGCGGCGCTGCAGTCGGCGTGCGAGTCCGCGGCGGCGGCGCGGGTCGTGGCCGCCCGCGCCACGGCGCCGCAAAAGGGCGAGGACACCCGATTCGAGCTGCTCGTCGCCGACACGCGCGACCGCACACCCAAGGTCGACGAATTCGGCCACATCGACTACCACGAACTGGGCGACATCCCGAACGTCAAACCCGGCCAGGCGCTGATGCGACGCCATCCGCCGACCCCGGGCGTCGAGGGCCGCAACGTGCGCGGCGAACCCATACCCGCCGTCGCCGGCCACGACGAAGGCTTCGCTGCCGAGTTCGTCGGCGCCTGCATCGCCGAAGACGACCCGAACCTGCTGCGCTCATCGAGCAGCGGCCAGCCGGTCCACACCCGCAACACGGTGATGGTCGAGCAGGTCCTGCACCTGAAGAGCGTGAACATCTCGACCGGCAACATCACCTTCGACGGCACCGTCGAGGTCGACGGCGACGTGCAGCCGGGGATGAAGGTGCACGCCACCGGCGACATCGTCGTCAAGGGCCTGGTCGAAGGCGGGCAGCTCGAAGCCGGCGGCAGCATCCGCGTCACCGGCGGCGTCATCGCCCACGCCGTGGTGCGCGCTGCCCAGGCGGTGTCGGCGCGTTTCGTCGAGAACGCGAGCATGCACGCGGGGACGACGATCGCGATCGCCGACATGGCCGTGCACAGCGACCTGCAGGCGCTCAACGAGATCCTCGTCGGCACGCAGTCGGCGCAGCGCGGGCGGCTGGTCGGTGGCATCGCGCGGGCCATGATGAGGGTCCGCACACCTCAGCTCGGGGCGACGGCAGGCGGCGTGACGAAAGTGCAAGTCGGCGTCAACCCGGCGCTCGAGAATCGGCACCGCGAGCTCGTGGAGCTGAGCGAGAAGCAGAAGATCGAAGAGGAAAAGCTGCAGAAGGTGTTCCAGCACCTGACCCGGCACGGCGACCCGCGCGGCATGCTCGAACGCGTACAGGCGGCCTGGAAGCAGTCCCTGGAGGTGTGGGGCAAGACCATCGCCGAGAAGACCGAACTCGAGCAGCAGCTGGCATTGACCGCCAGCGCGCGCATCGAAGTCAGCCTCGGCGTGTCCGGCGATGTCGACATCGTCTTCGGCAAGGCGGGCCGGCGCCTGCGTCGCAGCTACGGTGCCGGTGCGTACAGCATCACCCCCGACGGCAAGGTGGTGTTCACCGACGCGGGCGGCCAGGTGACCGAGTTGTCCTAGGCGTCCGGGGCGACGCCGGCGGCTTCGACAACCCCTGCGGCCAGGCACAGGTCTTCCCAGGCCCTGGCCTTGTCGGCGGGGTTGCGCAGCAGGTAGGCGGGGTGGTAGGTCACCACCAGCGGCACGCCCTGGTAGCGGTGCACGCGGCCACGCAGCTTGCCGATGGCCTCGTCACTGCGCAGCAGCGCCTGGACCGCGAAGCGCCCCATGGCCAGGATCAGGCGCGGCTGCAGCAGTTCGATCTGGCGCACCAGGAAAGGCTCGCACGACGCCAGCTCGGCGGGCGCCGGGTTGCGGTTGCGTGGCGGCCGGCACTTCAGCGTGTTGGCAATGTAGACCCGCTGCCGTGGCGGCTGCGCGCCGTCTTCGGCGCGTGTCAGGCCGAGCGCGGCGAGCATGCGGTCGAGCAGCTGGCCGGCCTTGCCGACGAAGGGTTCGCCCTGCTGGTCTTCCTGCTCGCCCGGCGCCTCGCCGACGATCATCCAGTGCGCCTGCCGGTGGCCGACACCGAACACCGTCTGCTTGCGGCTCTGGCAAAGACTGCAGGCGCGGCACTCGGCCACCGCTAGGCGCAGCGCCGGCCAGTCGAGAGTGCCGAGGTCCCGGCCGGTCGTGGCCGGTGGCGGCACCATGGCTGGCGCGGCGACCGCGGTCGCAGCTGGCGGCGGCGGCAACGGATCGGCGGTGCTGCGCGCCACTGCCGCGGCCCTGGCCCCAGAGTGGCGCGGCCCCGAGGCTCGCGCTCAGGGCGATAATGACGATCGCAGCAACACTTCGCCGCATGGGCACCACCTGTGATCGTGTGAGAGCCCATTATTGTGC
>CAYJOA010000014.1:0-8853 GCA_964371495.1 uncultured Rubrivivax sp. | reverse complement strand
GGCGCGCCACTGCCGCGGCCGTGGCCGGCCGCGCGGGCGCGGCAGCCGGTGCCGCGGGGGGCGGGGCGGCCGGCACGGGCGCCCACAGCCGCAGCCCGATGCCGCGCAGCAGCGCGTGTTGGCGCTCAGACCACGGCATGCGGGCCCCCGCCGGCGAGCGCCAACCGCATCACCACCGCGTCTTCGCGCCCGCCCGCGGCCGGGTAGTAGCCGCGCCGCAAACCCACCTCGGCGAAACCGCGGCGGGCGTACAGCGCGCGTGCACGGTGGTTGCTCTGGCGCACCTCGAGCCACAGCGTGGCCAGACCGCGCTCGCGGCCATGCCGGACCACCGCTTCGAGCAAGGCCGAGCCATGGCCGCGGCCCTGCCACTCGGGCGCCACGGTCACGTTCAGCAGGTGCAGTTCATCGACCCCGGTCATGGCCACGAAATAGCCCAGCAAGCCGGCATCGCGGTCTTCCAGCACTTCGGCGATGTGGCCGGCGGCGAGCGTGTCGACGAAGTTGCCGCGGCTCCAGGGCCAGCCGTAGGCACGCGCCTCGATGGCCACCACCGCGTCGAGGTCGCGCAGCGCCATGGTGCGGCGCCAGGGTCGCGGTTGCAGCAGCGCGTTCACGCCGCCGCGGCACGCGCCGCCTCGCGCTCGCGTGTCGTCAATGCCACCTTGTCGCGCAAGTACAGCGGCAGTGCAGCGGCCGCGTCGACGCCTTCGCCTGCGCGCGCCGCCAGCAGCGCCAGGCGCAGCAGCGCGGCGGCGCGGTCGCGCTCCGACACCAGTCGCGGGCACGCTGCCGGCAGCGCCAGCCGCGGCCCGAAAGCGGCCAGCGCCGATCCGGCCAGCACCTGCCGCGGCGCGCCCGACCAGGCTTCGGCCAGTGCCGCCAGGCTGTACAGCGCCGGCGCCCGCAGCACGCGCCAGCAGCCGTCCTGCCAGCGGTAACGGCCGGCATAGACCTCGTCCATGCGCGCGTCCATCACCACGCCGACGTCGAAGGGCAGCGCCTGCGCTGCCACCTGCGCACGGGCATCCTCGGCCACGATGAGCAGGCTGTCGATGGGCAGCAGCGGCCGCGCCAGCCCGAGCCCCAGGCCTTGCGCCACCGCGCAGGCCGTGCGCAGCCCGGTGAACGCGCCGGGGCCGCGGCCGAAGGCGATGGCGTCGACGTCGGCCAGGCGCAGCCCCGCTCTGTCCAGCAGCGCATGGACATGCGGCAGCAGCGATGCCGAGGCCGCGGCACCACCTGCGGCCATGAGCGTGAACGGCGCGCCGGCGCCTTGCAGCGCCAGCGCCAGCGCTTCGGTAGAGGTATCGAAGGCCAGCACGCAAGGCCTCTCCAGAGGCGGTTTCGGCAGCACCTTCGGCGGGGTCTCGGCGGGCATGCAAACAGTGTAGCCGTGCGATCATCGGGACCATGTCGCGAGCCCGAGCCGCCCTTGCCGGCGCCCTGTTGTGCACCGCGGCAGCGGCGGCGCCCGTGAGCGCGGCGCAGAAGCTGCCGCCCGAAGTGCTGGCCGCGCTACAGCGCGCGCGGGTGCCGGCGACGGCGATCTCGGTCGTCGTCCTCGACGCCGGCAGCGGCCGCCCGGTGCTGGCCTGGCAGCCCCACGAGCGGCTGAACCCGGCGTCGCTGGCCAAGCTGCTGACCACCGCGGCAGCACTGGACCGGCTCGGCCCGGCCTGGCGCTGGGCCACGCCGGTGTGGCTGGGCGGCCCGGTGCGCGACGGCGTGCTCGAAGGCTCGCTGGCCATCCGCGGCAGCGGCGACCCGACGCTGGTGCTGGAGCGTGTGTGGCTGCTGCTGCGCCGCGTGCAGGCGCTGGGTGTGCGCGAGATCCGCGGCGACATCGTGCTCGACGGCAGCGCCTTTGCCGTGCCCGACACGGCACCCGGCGACTTCGACGGTGAGCCGCTGCGGCCCTACAACGTGCGCCCGGCGGCCTTGCTGCTGAACTACCGCTCGGTGGTCTACACCTTCGTTCCCGACGCCGCGGCCGGCGTGGCCCGGGTGGTGGCCGAGCCGTCGCTGGCCGGCACGCTGGTCGACCGCAGCGTGCCGCTGGCCGCCGGCCCCTGCGGCGACTGGCGCGCTGCGCTCAAGGCCGGCTTCGAACCCGGGCGCACCCGCTTCGGCGGCGCCTACCCCACGGCCTGCGGCGAACTCGCCTGGCCCGCGGCCGACCCACAGCCCGCCAGCTACGACGCGCGGCTGATCGAGGCGCTGTGGCGCGAGATGGGTGGGCAGCTGCGGGGCACCGTGCGCGAGGGTGCGGCCCCGGCAAACCTGCCGCCGAGTTTCGAGTGGCGCTCGCCGCCGCTGGCCGAAGTGGTGCGCGACATCAACAAGTTCAGCAACAACCTGATGGCGCAGCAGCTGTTCCTGACCCTGGCGCTGCAGGCCGCGCCGCAGCAGCCGGCCACGCCCGAGGCGGCGCGAGCGCTGCTTTCGCGCTGGGTTGCCGAACGCACCGGCGAGCCGGGGCCCGCCGCACGCGCTGCAGCCGGCCAGGCAGCGCCCGACGATGCGCCGGACGGGCTGTTCATCGACAACGGCTCGGGCCTGTCGCGCAGCACCCGGCTGAGCGCGCAGCGCCTGGCGCGACTGCTGCTGCAGGCCTACGACAGCCCGGTGATGAGCGAGCTGATGTCGTCGTTGCCGATCTCGGGACTGGATGGCACGCTGCGCCGCTCGCGCGCCACGCCCGGCCGCGCGCACCTGAAGACCGGCTCGCTGCGCGACGTGAACGGTATCGCCGGCTACGTGCTTTCCAACAGCGGCCGCCGCTTCGTGCTGGTGGCCATCGTCAACCATCCGCAAGCGGGTGCGGCACGGCCGGCGCTGGACGCACTGGTGCAGTGGACGCTGCGCGACACCCCCCTGCGGTGAGCCACCCGTACCGACGCAGGCCGATGTGGCGGCGCCGTCTTGCGTGAAACGACGCCGGGGGCGGGCCGGCCCGCGCCGGACCTGGGATGCTCAGAACTTGTAGCCGAAGCCCAGCGACAGCAGCCACGGGTCGAGCTCGGCGTCCAGCGACTGCCCGCTGGACAGCCTCATGCGCGTCTTGAGCGCGGTCTTCTGCACCGAGGCGTCGATGAACCAGCGCGGGCCGACCATGTAGCTGGCGCCGGCCTGCACGCTGAGCGCCCACTTGGAGTCCACCTCGATCGTGGTCGGACTGGCAGGCGTGCCGCCGGTCAGCGCCGTCAGTGCCGCCGTGCTGCGTGCCTTGTAGAACTTGGCGTAGGTCGGACCGATGCCCAGGTAAGGCCGCAGCGGCGACTGGGCGTCGAACAGCCGCCACTGCGCCATCAGGCTGATCGGCAGCCACTTGACTTCGCCGACCTTGCCCACGCCGCCGATGGCGCCTGCGCCGACGATGTCGTGCTTGAATCCTGCGCTTAGCGGCAGGTCGATCGCGATGTTGTCGGTGAGCATGTAGGTCAGCCCGGCCGTCGGCTGCGTGTCGGCCTTCATGTCGATCTGGCTGCCGGTGTACAGCACCGGCGCACCGAGGTTGCCGCTGCTCACGTCGGGCTTGAGCTGCGCCGCGCTGACACGCGCCAGCACGCTGCCCGCTGGCTGCGCCATGGCCACACCCGACGCCGCAGCGCCGGCCATCAGCACGAGCGCCGCGACGCTCTGGAATTCTTGTGACATGTTCTCGTCTCCTCGGTCTGGGGGCTCTGAAACCGGCGCTGGGCGCCGCTCAGAGCCAGCCGGCGTCAGCCAGCGAGTGCGCGATCAGCTGCGACAGCAGCTGGTGACCGTACGGCGTGGGGTGGAAACCGTCGGAGAAGAGGTAGCTTGCCCACCAGTTGGCGCCGCCACCGGACCCGGCCGGCGGCGTGGCTGCCGACAGCGCGGCGTCGGTGCAGGTCGGGAAGGTGTAGGACGGCAGGCCGTCGCCGCCGACACCGGTGACCGGGCAGGCCGTGGCCTTCACGTTGCTCAGGCCGAACTGCGACGGCGAGGCGATCAGGTTGTCGAACAAGGTGGCAGCGTCGACCACCACCACCGCCGTGTTGCCGTTGAAGCGTGTCGCCAGCTGCCGGTTGAAGGCCTGCACCCAGCCCTTGAACAGCGCCTCGCTCTGCGCCCGCACGCTGGCACCGGCGGCGCCACCGCCGCTGGCTGCGGCGATGCCGTCGAGCACGGCCTGGAAGCGCGGCGTGTTGGTGATGCCGGGCATGTTCAGCACCACCACCCGTTGCGCTCCCCTGTCCAGCACCTGGGTCTTGATCATGGTGTAGAAGGTGTCGGCCAGCGCCGCCATGTACAGGCCACCGGCGTTGGCCAGGCCGGCGGCGCCACCGCCTGCGGCCGCACCGACCTGCGCCGGTGTCAACTGCGTGCCCAGCAGCGCCACGTAGGACGCACCGCCGTCACCGGCCGGCGCCGGCTGGCCGCCGCGCAGGTAGGCGCCCACCAGGTTGGAGGCGTCGTTGCCGCCGCCGTCGATCACCACCAGGTCACCGGCCGCATAGTTGCCCACCGCCGCGGCAGTGGCCAGTTGCACGCCGATGTTGCGCGGATCGGCCGCCGCCAGCCCGCCGCCCGCACCGTTGATGACGCCGCCGCCGACGGCGTAGTTCGTGCAGCCGGCCGTCGGGTTGGCGACGAAGGTGGTGCCGGTGAACGCGAAGAAGTTGCAGCCGCGCGGCAGCCCGTAGGTCTGCGCGACGCGTTCGGGGTAGATCTGCGAGCCACTGCCTTGCACCGTGAACTTGATGCCGAAGGTGCCGACGTCGGCCAGGCTGTCGCCCATCACTTTCACCGCAGTGATGTTGGCGCGGGTCGTGGTGTCGCTGCCCCCGCCGCCGCAGGCGGCCAGCAATGCGGCCAGGGCGACGGCGAGACAGCCTGTGCGTATCCGGATCATGCGTACTCCTCGAGATGGGCCTGCCGGCACGGCGGGCTGCAATGGGGCAAGGGCCAGGACCGCACGCCAGTGCGGCTTTGAGCGCAAGGCTACAGGGGCCGGCCCGGCGCCGACAGCTCGGCCTTACCCTGAATGGCGACGCCCGAGCCCACGCCGATGCGCCAGCTTGCCGGCCGCCGCGGGCGGGGCCGGCCCGGCCCCGGGGGGCTCAGAACGGATTGCGTCGCGCGCGGTCGACCGCCAGCGAGCCCAGCTGCACCTGGCCACCGCTGGACATGCGGGTGGCGTCGGCCCACAGGTACTGCGCGGCGACGGCGTCGGTGAGCAGGGTGTCGCTGCGGCAGTCCGGCAGTGCCACCGTGCACACCGCTGCCGTGACGTTGACGAGGCCGAAGTTGGCCGGAAACAGGCTGAGGGCACGAAACTGCAGCTCGGCCTGCACGAGGCCGACAAAACGCCCGTCGAGAAGAACCTTCACGCCCAGCTGTTCGTTGAAGGCGGTGGTCAGCCGCGTCAGCAGCGCCGCGCGGTCGGTGTCGGTGTACAGCGCCTTCTCCTGCGCCGCGTACGGCGTCAGTCCCATGTCGGGCAGGTCGGAAACGATGACCTTGGCCCCCAGCTCGACGAGCCGGTTGACCACCTGCGCCAGGCGCTCGCCGCGGGCGCGGGCCACGTCCAGCAGGGCGGCCTCGGGCTCGGCCGGAAAGCGCGCGTAGATCTCGAGGATGTCGTTGGCGCCCGCCAGCACCGTGGCCAGGTCCTTGTCGCGCAGGCCACCGGACTGCAGCTGCGCGGCCTCGACCTGGGCCGCCACGTCGGCCACCTTGGCGGCGGGCGCAGCGTACATGAGCGCCTGCGGCTCGGCCACGTTGTCCCGGTTGCACCCGGCGAACACGAAGCCGTAGTACGACGCCACCGACTGCACCCAGATCGGCTCCAGCCGGCAGTCGACGTTGCCGTCGACGTCGAGGCCGTTGACGCTGTACTTGCGGCCGTTGCCGGCCGGCGTGGCGGTCAGCGCGCTGGTTTCGTCGCCGAAGGCAAACAGGCGCTGCGCCACGAAGGGATCGTATTGCGAGGTGCCGCCGCCGCAGGCAGCGAGCAGGCCCGCGGCAGCCAGCAGGCTGGCCAGGGCACGCTGCCATCGCGAGAAGGCCGAACGGGTGAGGGTCATCAGTGCTCCGAAAGCGGGTGCCGTGCCGGACGGCTGGGTGGGCAGGGATCTCGTGTGTTCGTGCGCCGCCATCCGCAGGCACGCGGCTGCCGCATCAGTCGGCCGCTGCGCGACAAAGGCGATCTCGCACGCCGTCCCATGCGGGGCCCGGCGGCGGCTGCTCCACCCAGATGGCCGACACGCCGGCGGCGTCGAAGTCGCGCAGTGCCGCAAACAACTCGTGCGCCGCGGCTGCCGCATCGGCCGGCATGGCCCGGTGGCACCAGCCGGCCCCGGCCTCGGGCACGAAGCGCGAATATACCCCGACCACTGCGCCGGGCCGGCCGGCCTGGCCCTGCAGGGCGCGCAGGCCGGCGCGCAACGCTGCGGTGTCGAACAGGCGCACCGGCGCCGCCGGCGCGTAGTGCGAGGCCAGCGTGCCCGGGGCGCGCGGCGACGCCGCGTCGGCAGCGGCCAGGGCGCGGCCCAGCACGCGCTCCAGTTGCGCCCGCGTGAGCTGCCCCGGGCGCAGCAGCGCCGGCTGCTCGCGCGTGCAGTCGACGATGGCCGATTCGATGCCCACCTCGCAGGCGCCGCCGTCCAGCACGGCCAGTGCGGCGCCGAATTCCTGTTGCACGTGTGCCGCGGTGGTGGGGCTGACGCGCCCGTAACGGTTGGCGCTGGGTGCCGCCACGCCCGGCACGCCCAGCCGCGCCGCCTGGCGCAGCAAGGCCAATGCCACCGGGTGCGCGGGCAGGCGCAGACCGATGCTTGCCTGCCCGCCGGCCGCCGCGGTGCCGATCCCGGCGCGCCGGGGCACGATCACCGTCAGCGGGCCGGGCCAGTGAGCCGCCATCAGGCATTGCGCGGCCGCATTCAAGTGCGCGGCAAACGTCGACGCGGCGGCGGCGTCGGCGACGTGCACGATCAAGGGGTGGCTGGCGGGCCGGCCCTTGGCGGCGAAGATGCGCGCCACCGCGGCGTCGTCGTCAGCGCGCGCGCCCAGGCCGTAGACCGTTTCGGTGGGGAAGGCCACCAGCTCGCCCGCAGCCAGCAGCGCCGCGGCCTCTTGCACGGCCTTCGGGTCCCGGCCCGGCAGGATAGGCATCGTGCCGACCGGGCTCAGAAGGCGGGCAGGCCCAGAAGCGCCGCCGCCTGCAGGGCGTTGGCGCGCGCGCTGGCCGGATCGGCTGCCGTCACCGTGAGATGCCCCATCTTGCGCCCGCGCCGCGGCTCGGCCTTGCCGTACAGGTGCAGGTGCGCGCCGGGCAAGGCCAGCACCGCGCCCCAGTCGGGCGTGCGCGGCTCGGGCCCGACGGTGAACCACAGGTCGCCCAGCAGGTTGAGCATCACCGCCGACGAATGCAGCCGTGGCGCCACCAGCGGCAGGGCGGCCAGCGTGCGCAGCTGCAGGTCGAACTGCGAGACGTCGCAGGCGTCGATGCTGTAGTGGCCCGAGTTGTGCGGCCGTGGGGCCATCTCGTTGGCGACCAGCGAACCGTCGTGCAGCACGAAGAACTCCACGCACAGCACGCCGACGTAGTCCAGCGCCTGGGCCAGGCGCGCGGCCAGCGCGACGGCGCGAGCCGCGGTCGTGTCGTCGACGTCGGGCGGCGGCACCTGCGTGACGGCCAGGATGCCGTCGCGGTGCAGGTTCTGCTGCACCGGCAGGTGCACCCACAGGCCGTCGCGCCCGCGCGCGACGATGACGCTGATTTCGTTGCGCAGCGGCAGGCGTTGCTCGAGCACGCAAGGCACGGCGCCGAGCGCGGCCCAGGCGGCGGGCAGATCGGCAAGACCGGCCACGGCGGCCTGGCCCTTGCCGTCGTAGCCCAGCCGCGCCGTCTTCAGGATGCCCGGCAGCAGTGCGGCGGCGGCAGCCGCGCCTGCAGCGGCAGCCGAATCGATCTCCCGATGCGGCGCGCAGGGCACGCCGGCCTGGACGAAACAACGCTTTTCCAGTGCCCGGTGCTGGCAGACCGCCACCGCATCGGCCGGCGGCGACACCGGCAACGCAGCCGCCAGCTCATGCAGCACGGCAGCCGGCACGTTTTCGAATTCCGTCGTCACGGCGGCGCAGGACCGCTGCAGATGCGCCAGCGCAGCGGCATCGGTGTAGGGCGCGCACAAGTGCAGTTCGGCCGCTGCGCCGGCGGGACTGGCGGCGTCGGGGTCGAGCACCGCGACGCGGTAGCCGTGGCTCTGCGCGGCATGCACGAACATGCGCCCGAGCTGGCCGCCACCGAGCACGCCAAGCATCGTGCTGCCCGGCAGCACAGCCGCGAGCGGGCGCGGCGCTGTCGAAAGCCGCGGCGACGGCGGCAGTGGCGTGGCGCTCACTTCAGATCCTGTGTCATGGCACGCGCGGCCTCGGTCTGTCGGGCCCGGAACTCGATCAGGCGCTGGCGCAGCGCATCGTCGTTGACAGCCAGCATGGCCACGGCAAACAAGGCCGCGTTGGCCGCGCCGGCCGGCCCGATGGCGAAGGTGGCGACGGGAATGCCCTTGGGCATCTGCACGATCGAATAAAGCGAGTCGACGCCGCTCAGGTGCTTGCTGGCCACGGGCACACCGAGCACCGGCACCACCGTCTTGGCCGCCAGCATGCCCGGCAGGTGCGCCGCGCCACCGGCACCCGCAATGATGGCCCGCAGCCCGCTCGCCACCGCCTGGTCGGCAAAGGCGAACATGTCGTCGGGCATGCGATGCGCAGAGACGACGCGCTTCTCGTAGGCCACCTGAAAGGCGTCGAGGATCTCCGCAGCGTGACGCAGGGTTTCCCAGTCGCTGGAGGAGCCCATGACTAGGCTGATGAGGG
>CAYJOA010000013.1:33163-45849 GCA_964371495.1 uncultured Rubrivivax sp. | reverse complement strand
GGCTTGCCAGCCAGGCGATGCCGGCCGACCCCCGGGCGCTGGCGCGGCTGCCGGCGCCGGCGCCGATGCGCTGTGGCAGCGCCGTCGGCGTCGCGCGATGAAGACCGGCACCCGACTGTTCGGCGCGGCCGCTCTGGCGGCAGCGTTGACGGCCGTGCTGGCGCTGGCGGCCGTGGCGTGGATCGATCGGCTGCCGGCACTGCCCGCAATGCCGGCACAGGCGCTGGCCGACGCCGCCAGCGTCGCCCGCGGCGCGGTGCTGGCGCGCGCGGGCAACTGCGCGAGCTGCCACACGGCACGCGGCGGCGCGCCGTATGCCGGCGGGCGGGCCATCGCCACCCCCTTCGGCAGCGTGCAGGCCGGCAATCTGACGCCGCACGCGGCCACCGGCCTGGGCGCCTGGTCGGCCGACGAGTTCTGGCGCGCGCTGCACCACGGCCGCGGGCGCGACGGGCGGCGCCTGCTGCCGGCCTTCCCGTACACCGAGTTCACGCACATCACGCGCGCCGACAGCGACGCGCTGTTTGCCTTCCTGCGCACGCTGGCGCCGGTGGCGCAGCCGATGCGGCCGCACCGGCTGCGCTGGCCCTACGGCACGCAGCCGGCGCTGGCGGTCTGGCGCGCGCTGTTCTTTCGTCCCGGCGTCTGGCAGGACGACCCGCAGCGCGGCCAGGAGTGGAACCGTGGCGCCTACCTCGTCCAGGGCGTCGGCCACTGCGTCGCCTGCCACGGCGGCCGCAACGCGCTGGGCGCCACCCACGACGCCGGCTTCGGCGGCGGGCTGCTCGCCACCGGCCACTGGTATGCGCCGTCGCTGCGCCACGCCGACGAGGCCGGCCTGGCCGACTGGCCGCTCGACGAGATCGTGGCACTGCTGCGCGACGGCGTGGCGCCGCGCGGGCGCGTCAGCGGCCCGATGGCCGAGGTGGTGCTGCACGGCACGCAGCACCTGCCGGCGACCGACCTGCGCGCGATGGCGGTCTACCTGCGGTCGCTGCCGGCGGCGACACCGCGCCCGCGCCGCCCCGCCACCGAGCCGCCGGACCCGGCGCGGCTGGCACTCGGCGCGTCGCTTTACCGCGACCACTGCAGCGACTGCCACGGCGCCGCGGGCGAAGGCGGCGTGACGCCCGACGGCCGGCCCGCCGTGCCGGCGCTGGCCGGCAACCGGACCGTGGCGATGGAACCGCCGGCCAACCTGGTGCGCGCGATCGCGCATGGCGGCTTCGGGCCCGCGACCGCCGGCAACCCGCGGCCCTGGGGCATGCCGCCCTATGAACAGCTGCTCAACGACGAACAGCTCGCGGCACTGGCCAGCTGGCTGCGACAGTCCTGGGGCGCCAGCGCCAGCGCGCTGCGCGCGGACGAAGTGGCGCGCTACCGCGGCGGCGAGTGAAGTCCCCGGCCGCCGGGACGGCGTGGTCAGGCGCGGCCGATGCCCGCCTCAGGCATCCTCGACCCAGCGGTCCACCGTGTCGGCGCCGTCCAGCCAGCGCGCCACCTCGGCCGCCATGGGGTGGTTCACGGCCTGGTAGCGCTGCTGCAGCCGCAGGCGATCGTCGCCCAGCCGATCGATGCCCAGGTCCTGCAAGGCATGCAGGTCCTGTTCGAGCATCGCCGCGATCTCGGCGCCGGCCAGCAGGCGAGCCGCCTCGCGGAAGGCCCCCATGTAGGCGTAGGCCGGACCCTGGCGGTAACTGGCCGCCAGCGTGGCGGCGGGAATCAGGCTCAGGTGCGGCTGCAGCGCCGGGTTGATGGCATGCGCCGCAATGTGCGGCGCGATGGCACTCGGGCGCCCCGTGAATCCGCGCAAGTGCAGGAAGCGCGACATCTGCGGCCCGTCGTTGACCGGGTAGTTGTCCCACAGGGTCGGCCTGCGCCGCAGCGACTCGGCCACGCGCGCCAGGTGGCCGGGACTGAACTCACGGGCACAGACTTCCTCGCCCGTCCAGTAGACGCCGACGCGGGGATCGAGCCTGCGCCCGAGCTCGTCGAGGTAGCCCGCGGGGCGTTCGCCGAAGACGACATCCAGCATCCTGTCGTCGGAGTAGTAGGTCGGGCACATCACGACCCGGCTGGCGCGGCTGCATGCCAGCGCGGCGTGCACGATTTCGGCCTCCCGTGCCGCCAAGTCCGGCACATCGTCGCCGCGCGTGTCGTCGAACAGGATGGCGAGATCGTCGATGCCGATCTCGTCGAGCGCCTGGAGTTTGGCTGCGAAGTCCGCCTTCGCGGCGCCCGTGTAGTCACGGTACAGCTCGTAGGGGCTCAGGCCGATGCCGAAGCGCAGGCCCAGGCTGCGGCAGTGCGCCGACAGGTCGGCCAACTGGGCGAAGGCGGCGGGCGGGTGCGGCTCGCGCCAGCGTCGCCGCAGGTAGGCATCCGCTTTCGGCGCGTGGTGGAACCAGGCGTAGCCCAGTTCGTGCAGCCGCGTCAGCACACGCTTGCGGTCGTCGTGGCGCCACGGCTTGCCGAAATAGCCCTCGATGACGCCCAGCTCCGCAACCATGCTCCCGGCCTCCATGGCCTAGAAGACCAGGACCTTGTCGGCTTCGGCGGTCCAGTCGGCCAGCTGCGCCAGCGTGCTGCGCCGCGCACCGTCGACGAGCTCGTCGTCGCGCAGGCCGCGCGCGTCCATGCAGGTCCCGCACAGCGCCACGGCACCCTTGCGCAGCACCTTGCCGAGCATCAGCTGCACGTTGTAGTAACCCTCGGGCACCTTCTGGCCGCTCTTGGCGCAGGCCACGGCGTCGGCCATCAGGAACAGCCTGATCTGCTGATCGTCCTTGCCCGCCACCGCAGCCGCCAGGCGCAGCGCGTTGTAGGCGCGTTCGTTCCCGTAGGGCGCGTCGTTGAGGATGAACAGGGTGCCGGCCATGGTGCTTCCTTCGTTGCCCAGAGGTTCATTCAGGCGGGTTGGACAGGCAGGCCCGCCGCCTGCCATTCGCTGACACCGTCGAGGGTCTTGCGGGCACGAAAGCCGTGCGCCCGCAGCAGTTTCACCGCCTCGTCGGACATCAGGCAAAACGGGCCGCGGCAGTAGGCGACGATGTTCACGCCACGCGGCAGTTCGGCCAGCCGCTGCGCCAGTTCGGGCAGCGGCAGAGAGCGGGCACAGGGAAGGTGGGCCGTGTCGTACTCCGCCTGCGGGCGCACGTCGAGCACGATCACCTCGCCGCGCCTGGCCTGCGCGAGCAGGTCCTTGCGGCCGACGCTGGCCAGCCTGTCGGGCTCGGCCATCATCTGCTGCAGCGCCAGGCGCAGTTCCAGCAGGTGCTCTTCGGCCACCTGGCGCAGCGTGACGCCGAGGTGCGCGACGTCCTTGCCGCTCAGCCGGTAGACCATGCGCCGGCCCTCGCGCCGGCATTGCACCAGCCGGGCTTCCTTCAGCGCCTTCAGGTGCGCACTGGCGAGCTTGACGTCGATGCCGACCTCGGCGGCCACGGTCTCCACCGCCTTTTCGCCCTGGGCCAGCATCTCCAGCATTTCCAGCCGCTTCGGGCTGGCCAGCGCCTTGCCCACGCGGGCGACCTGCTCGTACAAGAGGTCCTTTGTTGTCCGCTTGTCCATGATGTACATTCTAACGGTCGTTGGTATGAAAGGTAAATAAACCGTCGTGACGCCCCGACGCCCGGCCACTGGAGAACGTGATCGGCGCAGGCGCCTCGTGACGGGGAAGGTGCAGCACTGATGTGCCAACTGTTCGCCTGGTCGTCGAAGAACCCGCGCTCGGGGCGCTCCGTGCCCCTGCCCGGCTTCCGTGCGCGCGGTGGCGCGACGGCCGACAACCCCGACGGCTGGGGCGTTGCGTGGCGCGTGGGCGGCGCCTTCCTGCTCGAGCGGGAGCCGCTGCCCGGCTGTGACAGCGCGCAGTTCGACCGCGTCATCGATGCGCTGCATTCCGACCTGGCGATCGCTCATGTGCGCAAGGCGCGCTTTCCGCCGGTCAATACGCTGGCCAACACGCACCCCTTCGTGCACGACTGCTGCGGGCGGCATTGGGCGTTCGCGCACAACGGCATGGTGCCCGACATCGTTGCGCTGGAAGCGGCCAACGAAGGGCGTGTCTGCCGGCCCGATGGCCAGACCGACTCGGAGTCCGCCTTCTGCCACCTGATGAGCCACGTCACCGGTCACTACCCGATGCCAGGCGCCGCTGCCGATTGGCTGGACGTGCTGGGCGTCGTGAGCGAACGGATCGCCGGGCTCGGCAAGTTCAACTTCCTGCTCTCGGACGGCGAGCACCTGATCGCCTACGGGCACGACCGACTGCACTTCCTCGAGTCCACGGACGGCAGCGGCGAGACCGTCCTGATCGCCACCGAACCGCTGGGCGACGATGCCGGCTGGACGCCCTTCGAGTCGGGTGAGTTGCGCATCTACCGGGCGGGTGCACGGGTGGCGCGGATATCGACCAGCCCGCCGGCGGCTCGAGGCGGCCTGGCGCCAGGCAGCATGAACCATGGCTGACCCGATCTATCTCGACTACAACGCCACCACCCCGGTGCTGCCGGAAGTGCTCGAAGCCATGCTGCCGTGGCTGCGCGGCGAGTACGGCAATCCGTCCAGCACCCACCGCTACGGCCGGCGTGCCGCGCAGGCCGTGGCCACGGCTCGGGCCCAGGTGGCCGAACTCATCGGCGCCGCGGCGCGGGAGATCGTCTTCACCGGCTGCGCCACCGAGGCCAACAACCTGGCCTTGCAGGGCGTGGCGCAGGCCTTGGATGCCGACAAGCGCCACCTGGTGGTCAGCGCGGTCGAACATCCGGCGGTCATGGCCCCGGCGCTTCGTTTGCGCGATCAGGGGTGGGCGTTGACTGTCCTTCCCGTCGACGCGTTCGGCAGGAGCTGTGCCGACCAGCTGGCCGGCGCGCTGCGGCCCGACACGGCCCTGGTTTCCGTGATGCACGCCAACAACGAGGTGGGCACGCTGCAGCCCATCCGCGAGATCGCTTGCATCACGCGCGAACGAGGCATCCTGCTGCACACCGACGCCGCGCAGTCGGCCGGCAAGCTGGCGCTGGATGTCGACGAGCTCGGCGTCGACCTGCTGACGCTGGCCGGCCACAAGTTCTACGCACCCAAGGGTGTCGGAGCGTTGTACGTACGCGCGGGCACGCCCATCCGGCCGGTGCTGCAGGGTGCCGAGCAGGAGCACGGCTTGCGGGCGGGCACCGAGAACGTCGCAGGCATCGTCGCGCTCGGTGCCGCAGCCGCCTTGGCCAGGCGCTCGTTGCCTGGCGCGTCGGACCAGCTGCGCGGCCTGCGCGACCACCTCCATCGACGCCTGCTGGCCGCGATCCCGGACCTGCGGCTCAACGGCCACCCCGAACTCCGGCTGCCCAACACGCTGCATGTCTCGTTTCCGGGCGTGAGCGGGCGCGCCATGCTCGACGAAGTGGCCGACACCGTCGCGGCGTCGGTCGGGTCGGCCTGTCACTCCGAGCGCGATGCGGTGAGCGGAGTGCTGGCGGCGATGGCCGCGGACGCCGCACGGGCAGCTGGAGCCGTGCGGCTGTCGGTCGGCCGCGGGACCACGCTGGAAGAGGTCGATCGCGCGGCCGACGCGCTGGCTTGCGCCTGGCGCCAGACGCACAAGCGGTGACGCCCGAGCGCCGGGACGCGTGGCTCGAGCACCGCGCGGCGGCGTGCCGGGCCGCTCGGCCGGTGGCCCGTCCGGCGGCGATCCGTCGCCCCAGCCGGCCGCGCGAGTGCGAAAATCCGCGCATGCCCCCCCGCCTGCCGCCCTGCCCGCACTGCCGCGCCGAGCAGCGCGGCGGCGTGCGCCGCGCACAGGTGCAGTCGCTGCACGCGGGCCAGCAGCGCCGCCGCTTCGGCGTCAATTCGCTGGCCAAGCACGCCCCGCCGGCCGCGCCCACCCGCTAGCCGCGCGCCGCGCGCGCACCGCCTTCCCGTTGCCGGCACCGCCGCCACGCATACGCCGGGGACACTGCCGCCGCGGCACCCGCGTCGGGCGTGGTCCCGCCGCTCACCCCATTGCCATCGCCGCACCATGACCGCCACTCCGATCCAGTTCCACCCCAGCCGCCCCGTTGACACCACCGGCGCCGACGCAGCACGCGTCGACCCGATCGTCGGCAACCGCGTCGAGCTGCAGTTGCTGACGACGCTGAAGTGCAACCTGAAGTGCACGTACTGCTCGCTGGGCGTCGGCGACGTGCTGGGCTCGCAGACGCACGTCGAGTACAGCATCGACGAGCTGGTCGCGTTCGCCGCCGAGCAGCTGGCCGGCAAGGAGGTCTACGTCACCTTCTACGGCGGCGAGCCGACGCTGAACCGTCCGATGATGATCGACGTGATGCAGCGCTTCCCGCAGTGGCGCTTCCAGCTGCAGACCAACGGCACGCTGCTGGACGACCTGCCCGACTGGGTGCTGGGCAGGCTGTCGAACGTGCTGGTGTCGATCGACGGCGGTGAAGCCATCACCGACGGCTACCGCGGCCGCGGCATCTACCGCCAGGTGCTGAAGAACCTGCGCCAGGTGCGCGACCGCATCGGCGGCAGCGTCACCGCGCGCGTGACCTGGGGCAACCAGGCAACGACCTTCGACGAGCTCGACGAACTCGTCGCCGACGACTCGCCCTTCGACTACCTGTACTGGCAGTTCGTCGCCGACGAGATGTACGCGGGCGACTCGGTCGAGCGCCGCCGGGCGGTGCTGGTGCGCCTGATCGAGCGCTTCTTCGCCAGCACCGACCGGCTGTACCCGCTGATCCCGCTGATGGGCATCGTGCGCAACAAGGTGATCCCGGGCCGCGCGCAGGAGCTGTACGCCGGGCGCACGCAGTGTCGCGTCTCGACGCACCTGATCAACGTCATGCCCAACGGCCAGATCTACCCGTGCCCGGACATGATGTACGTGCCGGCGATGCTGATGGGCAGCGTCAAGGGCAACTGGCTCGAGCCCAGTCCGCTGCAGCACACCGCGGCGATGCCGTGCCAGGATTGCGAGGCCTACGCGTGGTGCCGCGGCAACTGCATGAAGAACCTGTACCTCGGCTACGTCAAGAACGACCTGCGCTACCGCGCCAACGTCGTCGAACCGATCTGCGACCTGCTGCGCTTCATCGGCCGCGAGGTCGACCGCCACGACCCGCAGTCCTGGTTCGCCCGGCTCAGCCTGCCGGTACGGCGCCAGATCACCGATTGCGAGGTCTACGAGTACGTCGAGATCATGCCCTGAGCAGCGCCAGGATCTGGACCACCGACAGACCGATCGCCGGCGTCGGCGTCGCCTGGATCATGGACGACGGAGGCGCGAGTCGTGACATGATGGGCAGCAAGGGCATCAGCGTTTTGACGGGGAGCGCCGGCATGAAGAGTCCGACACGATCTGCGTCGCGCCGAACGCGCGGGGCTCGACAGACCTGCAGCGCAGCGGCGCTCGTGCTGGCCGCCGCCGGCGCGCTGTGCGCGATGCCGGCCGCGGCAGCCGACGACCTCGCGCGCGCCGAGCGGCTTTTCGCCGAACGCTGCGCCGTGTGCCACGGCGTCGACCGCGGCGGCTACATCGGCCCTGCCCTGCACCGCAACGGCACGCGTCTGACCGCGGCGCAGGTCGGCGCGCACATCCTCGCCGGCGGCGCGACGACGCTGATGCCGCCGCACCCGTCCTGGGGCGGCACGCTGTCCGGGCGCGACCGCGAGCAGCTCGCGAAACTGATCACGCAGCAGCCCCGGGCCAAGGTCGACTGGACGATCGACGATGTCCGCCGCTCGCTGGTCGTCAAGGTCGCCGACGAGTCCAGGCTGGCGTCGCGCCCGACTTACCCGATCGCCGACATCGGCGACCTGATGGCGGTCATGGTGCGCGGCCGACACGCGGCAGGCGACGCCGCGCGCGTCGTCTTTCTCGACGGCCGCACGCACGACAAGGTCGGCGAGGTGCGCACCGGCTGGGCGCCGCACCTGATGGACTTCCACCCGCGCGAGCCACGCTGGGCCTATGTGCGCGACGACATGGGCTGGGTGCACAAGGTCGACCTGTTCACCTTGCAGACCGTGCGCAAGGTGCGCGCCGGGCTCAACGGCACGTCGCTGGCAGTTTCACGCGACGGCCGCTTTCTCGCCGCCGGCTCCTACGTCCCGCATACCGTCGTGATCCTCGATGCCGCCACGCTCGAGCCGCTGAAGCTGCTGCCCCTGCGCAGCAAGACGAAGGACGAGCAGACGCTGGAGTCCGACGCCGGGATGCTGCTGGGCACGCCCTACGCCGACATCTTCGTCGTCGCGCTGGAACAGGCGGGGCAGGTCTGGATCGTCGACCTCGCCCAGCCCGACTTCCCGGTCACCGTGATCGCCGACGTCGGCCGCCACCTGCACGACGGCTTCCTCTCCCCCGATGGCCGCCATGCGGTCGTCGCCTCTTACGACGACGACGTCGTCACCGTCGTCGATCTCGCGGAGCGCCGCATCGTGCGCCGCATCCCGGCCGGCTGCCAGCCGCACGTGGGCTCCGGGGCGCTGGTGCGGTCGCACGGGCGCATGCTCGGCGTGGTGACCAACATCGGCACGCGTGCGTGCAAGCCGCACGAGGTGACCGTCTTCGACATGGAGAGCTTCGAGGTCGTGCGGCGCATCCCGGTGATCGGCCCCACCGAGTCACCGGCGGCGCACCCCGACGCGCCCTACATCGTCGTCGACATCGTCGGCACCGGGCCGAACGCCGACAAGATCCAGTTCATCGACAAGAACACGCTGGAGGTCGTGCGCACGGTCACCGTGCCGGGCAGCTTCGGCCACTCGCATTTCCCCGAGTACACCGCGCGCGGCAGTCACGTGTACGTGAGCGCGCGCAGCGGTGGCGACCGCAGCCTCGGCCGGCGCGACGACGGCCGGCTGGCGATCTACGACGCGCGCACGCTGGACCTGGTACGCACGATCCCGCTCGAGATTCCAGCCGGCGTGTTTTCGCACCTGCGCTCGCGCGCGGTGGCGGTCGGGCTGGAGCCCCGGCCGGAGAAGCGCTGAACCGAAGTCCGGCAGTTGCCCCCTGCGGCGCGCCGGAGGCGGACTGGTCGGGTCGATGACCGGTGCGCTGTGCTCGTCGACCGTGGCGCAGCAGGCGGCCCCGGCGGCCGGGATCGCCGCAGGTCGGCACTGGGTGTCAATGGCAGGACCGCGGTCATCGAGTCGTACTTGCAGCCGCGGGGTCGTCCCGCTGTCGCGTTCGGCCTCGCGCGGGGCGCCGCCGACCGCCGGCCCACCAGGCGCCACCGGCCAGCATCAGCAGCGTCCAGGTCGCGGGCTCGGGCATGGCCGTGATCACCACCCTCAGCGTGCCGATCTGGGCGCCCGGGCTCGCGAACGCAAAGAGCGGCAGCGCAGGCGACCCGGGACCGGGGCAGAACAGGTCGCCGCAGACCGCACCCAGTGGCACGACGGGCGCGGCGCCCGGGTTGCTTTCGACCAGCAGGTCGCCGTCGGCGGTGCCGAACGGGAAGGCGTAGACGGGCTGCTCCGGCGGGCCGGAGGTGGGGAACCGCACCGCACCGCCGTAGGCTGCGAAGATCGATGTGCCGTCGTCGCTGTCGAACACTGCCACGCCACCGCCGCTGGCGCCGCACGACAGCACCGGCAGGCCGGGCTCCGGGCCCAGCGGCAAGCGTTCGCCATCGCCTTCGGTGGCCGCGAACAGACCCAGGCCATGGCTCACCAGCGACGAGCCGGCGACGCAGGGGTTCGGCGGGTAGCTGAAGTCGAGCGACCAGTCCAGGCGCAGCCACGCGGCCTGCGCCGGCAGCGGCGCGGCGAGCAGCAGGGCCAGCCCAGCCGCCAAGCGCTGGGCGACGGTGTAGGCATCGGGCCCGGCGATGCCGCACGCGGAACCGATGAGTGACCGAAGTGTCATCTGCGTCTCCTCGTGTTGGCTGTGGCGGGCGAGCGGCCCGCTCCGGTCATGCCAACGGGCCGGAAGGGTGGGCTCGCAGATGTCTGGACGGTTTGAGCAGCAAGCCGTCGTGCGTCCATGAACCAGATCAAGAACGGCGTCGATCCCCACGAACCGGGGGGTGTACGGCCATCCAAGCCCTGTTCAACGACCACCGGCGGCGCGCGACGCCAACCAGTGGTCGACCGACAACATGCCGGGTCCGCGGGCCATCAGGTACAGCAGCACGGCGGCCCAGGTGCCGTGCGTCGCATAGGCGCCGGGATAGACGAACAGCTGGATCACCAGCGTCATGCCCAGCAGCGCCAGGGCCGAGAAACGGGTCCCCAGGCCGATCAGGATCAGCGCCGGCAGCACATGCTCGGCGGTCGCCGCCAACGGCGCGGCCAGTTCCGGTGCAATGAAGGGCAGCTTGTATTCGTCCTGGAAGAGGGCCAGCGCCGACTCCGACAGACGGGGCCAGCCCCATTCGACCTCCCCCGAGACCAGGTTGAAGACGAAACCCTGCACCTTGGTCTGCCCCGAGTTCCAGAACACCGCGGCGATCGAGAAGCGGGCGACGAAGGCGATCAAGGTATTCGGGATGCGCTCGAACATCCCGATAGCCAGCGCCACCCCACGCGTCAGCGGCGAAGCCGAGGCGGCAGGGCCAGTTGTGCGGCGTGCCGGATTGTTTGTTCCAGTCGTGTTCATGAATCCAGCCTTTGCGGAAGTCGAAGTGAGCCGGCGCGCCGCGGCATGCCGGTGTCGATGCCGGGCATGCCGACCCGTACGGCAGCCGGCGTGCCGCCCCGGACGGGCTGGGCTGCGTTCGGCATTGCGGAGTCCGCCCGGAAACCGTTGTCGACGCAGCTCAGGCCTTCTTCTCGGCCTTGTACTCCTCGAGCTGGCCGAACCCCGTCGGCGAGGTCTTGGAAGCGGTCCTTTCGCAAGTGCCCTTGGGAACCAGCGACCAGGCATTGGCCTGGTGGTCGACCTTGGACGTGCCCGCGCAGGTCGTGCCCGGGCCGGCGGCGCAATCGTTCTTGCCCTTCAGGGCGACGCCGAAGCACTTCTCCTTGTCGGCGGACTGGGCGGCCGCCGGCATGGCCGTGAAGGCGGTGCCCAGCGCCAGTGCGAGGGCGATGGCGGGAAGCTTGGTGGTCGCTGGGGGCATGCGGATCTCCTGATGGCGAACGAAGGTCGATACTCGATGGGCTGGCCCGAAGGCCGACACAGTGCGACCTTCGTGGCCCTTAGACGATGCAGCGGGCCGGGGTCTTACAAGCCCGGCCGAAAATGGCGGGCGCCGGCTGCATCGACGAGGGCAGGCGGCACGCAGTCGACGGACTCGCCACGCCACACTGGTTCAACATCGATCGCGTGCCCAGCGCACAGGGGAACTGAATTGGCGCAAGACTTCGACCTCATCGTCATCGGCGCCGGCTCCGGCGGCGTGGCCGCGTCCCGGCGCGCCGCCGCCCACGGCGCGCGCGTGCTCATCGCCGAGGCCGACCGCGTCGGCGGCACCTGCGTCATCCGCGGCTGCGTGCCGAAGAAGCTGATGATGTATGCGGCCGGTTTTGCGCAGACCTTCGAAGACGCGCGCGGCCACGGCTGGGTCGACGTGGGCGGCCGCTTCGAGATGGGCCGCTGGGCCGATGCCAAGGCGGTCGAGATCCAGCGCCTGGAAGGCATCTACCGCAAGATGCTGGCCGATTCGGGTGTGGAACTGGTGCCGGGACATGCCCGACTGCTGGGCGCCGACACCGTGGCCGTGGGCAGTCGCGAACTGCGTGCCGGGCGCGTGCTCGTCGCCACCGGCGGCGCACCCGCGCACGACGCGATTGCCGGGCTGTCCCGGGCCATGTCCTCCAACGAGGTGCTCGACCTGCGCAAGGTGCCGGCCACGCTGCTGGTGGTGGGCGGCGGCTATATCGCGGTGGAGTTCGCCAGCATCCTGGCCGGGCTGGGGTCGAAGGTGACGCTGGCCTTCCGCGATACGCACCCCCTGCGCGGCTTCGACGCCGACCTGCGCACACGCCTGGCTTCGGCCCTGGTCGAACGCGGCGTCACCCTGGCCGGCGGCGTCGGCCTGAAGTCCCTGCAACGCACGGCCGACGGCTTTGCCGTGCACCGCGCCGACGGTTCGGTGCTGACGGCCGAAGCCGCACTCAACGCCACCGGCCGCGCGCCCAACACCGCAGGCCTGGGCCTGGCCGAAGCGGGCGTGCGGCTGGACGCGCGCGGCGCCATCGCCGTGGACGCCGACAGCCGCAGCAGCGTACCCGGCATCTGGGCCGTCGGCGACGTCACGAACCGCGTCAACCTGACGCCGGTGGCGATCGCCGAGGGCCGGGCCTTCGCCGACACCGAATTCGGCAAGCGCCCGACCCGCGTCGACCACCGCGGGGTGGCCAGCGCCGTCTTCACCGAGCCGCCGATCGCCACCGTGGGGCTGACCGAGACCGCTGCCGCCCGCGCCGGGCCGGTGGACATCTACGAGTCGGACTTCAGGCCCATGAAGACGGCGTTTGCCGGCGGCACGGCGCGCACCTACATGAAGCTGGTGGTGGACGGCCTGAGCGAACGCGTGCTGGGCGTGCACATGATCGGCGCCGACGCGCCGGAAATCGTGCAGAGCCTGGCCGTGGCGCTGACCTGCGGCGCCACCAAGCGCGACTTCGACCGCACGCTGGCCGTGCACCCCACGGCGGCCGAGGAGTTCGTGCTGATGCGTGAACCGGTGCGGCGCCATGGTGCGGCGCCGGCCGCGGGTCCATGAGCGCGCGCAGGG
>CAYJOA010000013.1:17211-33063 GCA_964371495.1 uncultured Rubrivivax sp. | reverse complement strand
GCCGGCGAGGCCTAATTTCGCGCGTTCATTGGCGTCCACCGCAGGCATGGCATCGTGATCCCGAACATCCCGGCGCCGTCACCCACCCTGTCCAAACTGACCGTTCCGGAGCCGAGCCGGGTCGTTCCGCGGCGGCGACTGTTCGAACGCCTCGACGACGCGCGTCGACGCGGCAGTATCGTGTGGATCGCCGCACCCGCAGGCTCGGGCAAGACGACGCTGCTCGCCAGCTACATCCGGCAGCGCCGATTGCGGTCGGCCTGGTTCCAGACCGATCCCGCCGACGCCGACGTCGCCTCGTTCCTCCACTACCTGGCGCAAGTGAGCGGCGCCGCCGAGACGCTGCCGGCCTACACTGCCGAGTACCTCGCCGGTCTGCCGGCATTCGCGCGCCGCTGGTTTCGTCGCTTCTTCGCGCTCGTGCCCGAGCTGCAGGTGCTCGTCATCGACGACTACCACCAGATCGCCGCCGCCTCGCCGGTGCACACCGCCTTGCGCGAGGCGCTGGCCGAGCTGCCGCCCCACCTGACCGCGATCGTGGCCAGCCGCTCGCAGCCGCCTGCGGTGCTCACCCGACTGCGCACGCTGGAGCACTTCACGCTCATCGATGCCCAAGCCCTGCGCCTGACGCTGCAGGAGTGCCACGACGTCAGCCGCCTGCGCCTGGGCCAGCGGACGCCGGATGCGGCCGTCCTGCGCCAGCTTCACGAGCGCACGCAGGGCTGGCTCGCCGGTCTGGTGCTGATGCTCGAAGGCGACCCCGAGGCCCTGGCCGCCGGCGGCAACGCCGCGGTCGACCCGCTGGTGTTCGACTACTTCGCCGGCGAACTGCTCGCCCAGTGCGAGCCGCGGCTGCAGCGCTTCCTGCTGCGGTCGGCCCTGCTGCGCCATCTGACGCCGGATGCCGCGGCCCGCATCACCGGCATGGACGACGCCGCCGAGCTCCTGGCCGATCTCGACCGGCGCAATCTCTTCCTCTCCCGCCAACGCGCACCAGGGGGCCAGTGGTGCTACGAATACCACCCGCTGTTCCGGGAGTTCCTCCTCGGCCAGGGCCGCAGCCGGATGGCGGCCGACGAACTGCGCGAGGCGCAGCGGCTGGCGGCGACGCTGCTGGCCGAGGCCGGTGACGTGGCCGGCAGCATCGCGCTGCTGCGCGACAGCGACGACTGGGGGCAGGTCGTCGCATTGGTGCTGAAGCAGGCGCCGGAGCTGCTGCGCAAGGGTCGCTTCCAGACACTGGCCGGCTGGATCGGCGACATCCCGCAGCCGATGCGTGCCGGCATGCCGTGGCTGGACCTGTTCCTCGGCCTGTGTCGGCTGCCTTTCGATCCGATGCAGGCGCGCCAGCTTCTGGCCGGTGCCTACGACGGCCTGCGCGCGACCGCGAGTCCGGCTGGCGAATACCTGGCCTGGTCCGGCATCGTCGATACCTACATCTACGCTTGGAGCGACTTCCGTTCGGCGGATCCGTGGATCGACGAATTCGACGCCTTGCGCGCCCGCCATCCGGATTTCCCGTCGCGCGACATCGAGATGCGCGTCGCCACGGCGATCTTCGCCATCCTGATGTACCGCCGGCCGCAGGATGCTCGACTGCCGCATTGGGCGGCGCGCATCGATGCCCTGCTCGGGCACGACATCGACCCGACGATGCGCATGCTGGCGGCCAACCACCTGGTGCTCTACCGGCACTGGTGGGTCGGCCGCGTGGCCGCCGGCAACGAGTTGCTCGGGCGGGTCGAGCCCCTCGCCGGCGCGCAGACGGTCGGCCCCTTCGTGCGCATCGTCTGGCACGGCATCGTCGCGATCGCGAACTGGATGAGCGCCGACCAGGCGGCGGCGCTGGACGCCGTCGAGCAGGGGCTGACCCTGGCCGACGAAGCGGGCGCCCATCTGTGGGACTTCATGCTGCTGGCCCAAGGCGCGTTCGCCGCGCTCTGCAGCGGCGATGCGCCAGGGGCGAGGGGCTTCCTGCGCCGCATGCAGGCGAGCATCCAGGGCGAACGCCATCTGGACAACCTGCCGTACCGCTTCGCCTGCTTCCAGGAGGCAGTGCAGTGCGAAGACCGCACGGCGATGCGCGAACACGCGCAAGCCGGGCTGGACTGTGCGATCGGGGCCGGTGTGCCCTGGGGCGAGGTCTACGCGCGGCCCGCCCTCGCCCAGGCCCTGTTCGTCGACGGCGACGCCGACGCCGCCGCGGCCGAACTGCTGGCGACCCTGCGCCTGGCGCACCAGATCGGCTGCAGCAACGCCCGCTACTACGTGCACGAGCTCGAGGCGCAGTTCGCCGCCGCCCGCGGCGACGTCGAGGCGGAGCTCGCCGCCATACGCGCGCTGTTTGCGGTCATGCGCGAGCAAGGCTTCGTCAATTCGGCATGGTGGCGCGACTGCGTGATGGCGCGGCTGTGCCGGCTCGCGCTCGAGCACGGCATCGAGACCGACTTCGTGCGCGCCCTCGTGCACCGCCGCGCGCTGCGGCCCGAGGGCCCGTTGATCCGGCTCGACTGCTGGCCGTGGCCGCTGCGGGTGCACACGCTGGGCGGCCTGCAGATCGACGTCGACGGCGTGCGGCTGCGCTCTTCCGGCAAGGTGCAGAAGCGACCGCTCGAGCTGCTGAAGGCACTGGTCGCCTTCGGCGCCGGCGGCGTCACCGAGGCCCAGCTCGCCGAGGCCTTGTGGCCCGACGCCCAAGGCGACGACGCGCACAACGCCTTCGTCACCACGCTGCAGCGGCTGCGCAAGCTGCTCGGGACTCGCCAGGCGCTCGTGCTGCAGGAGGGCAGGCTGAGCCTGGATCGGCGGCTGTGCCTGGTCGACACCTGGGCCTTCGAGTCGGTCGACCCGCAGGCCGCTGCCGACGACGATCTGCGGCGGGCGCTGCGGCTGTACCGCGGCGAGTTCCTCGCCGGCGACGACGCCCACTGGGCCGTCGCCCCGCGCGAACGCTGGCGCGCGCGCTTCGTTCGCGCCGCCGGTGCGCTGGCCGAACGCCATGCCGCGCGACAGCGATGGGACGATGCGATCGCCAGCCTGGAAGACGCGCTGCAGGTCGACGACACGGTCGAATCGTTCTACCAGCAGCTGATGTCGTTCCAGGCCCGCGCTGGTCGCGGCGCCGAGGTTCAAAGCACCTACCGGCGCTGTCGCGAAGTGCTCGCCTCGACCCTTCAAGCGCGACCGTCGCCGTCCACCGAGGCGCTGCTGAGGCGGCTCGGCGCCGAGACGCCGGGGCTGACGACGTAGGTCGCGAGCGCCGCGGCCAGCACGCCGACGACCGCACCGGCGCCGATCGCCACCCAGGTCTGCGGTCGCAGGACACCCAGCGCAAGCATCAGCAGGAATGCGGCAAGCTCGAGGAAGCGGTCGAAAGCGGCACGGCGCTCGCTGCGCGCGCGATCGAGCTCGGGCGTGATGCGGCCCTGGCTGCCCGCCTGGACCGCGAGCTGCCGCAGGCGCACGGCGTGCCGGCGGTTCAGGGTGTTGGCGCGCAAGCCCTCGATGACGAACAGCAGCACCATGGCGGCGAGCCACGGTACGCCGAGCCATCCCCAGCCGCCGTAGACCAGCGCGACCAGCGCCGCGCCGGAGGCCAGGAGCACGACGACGCCCGGCCGCAGCAGGCGCCGCTGGAACAGCTCTTCGGTCCGCAGCGCGTCGCAGAGCTGAGCGAGCGTCGCCGCGGTGCGCGCCCGCGCATCGCTGACGGCGCAGCCGACGATGGCCGCGCCGAGCATCAGCGCGCCGACGAGGTGCGCGAGCACGAGTGTCCCGTGCATCACTTCCGCACCTCCCGGCCGTGGCCCGCGGCGGCGGTATCGAAGGGTGGCGGCGCCTGGGTGCGCCACAGGGCGGCCTGGAAGTGCGGCAGCAGCGGATCGACGTTGCCCGGCGCGACGGCCGCGGAAGGCGCCAGCGTGCGCACGGCGAGCAGGCGCTCGAACGCGGCGGCCGGCGACTCGGGCAGCGCGACGGCCTGTCGCGCAGCCGGCGCGGCCGCGGGTCCGGCGACTTGCGGGCCGGCCAGCGCCGGCTGGGACGACATCCAAGCGGTGGCGGCCACGACCGCGATGAAGGGGTTGACCAGGGCGGGGGTGCTCATCATGGACTCCTTGCGAAGGGTTGAGGAGGGTGGATCCGGGGCCACTGCGCGCCACGGGTCACGGAACAGACCTTAGGCTGCGAGAGCTAACGGATCGCTAACGGATCCGAACGCAGCTGGGCGGGTGGCGCATCCGGCCCAGTCCGGGGCGTCCGGCCGAAGGCTTGCAGAGTGGTCCGTCGCACGCATCGGCAGTTCGTCGCAAGCCCCTTGAACAGCGTGGGCGCCGCGCTAATCTCAGACCAACGCAGGCCTGATTGTTGGGAGAAGCACGATGAGTCTGAGCGAAGAACTGGGTCGACTGGGTGGGCTACACGAGCGCGGCGTGATTTCGGACGAGGAGTTCGCCCGCGCCAAGGCGCGCGTTCTCGGCGCGGCGCCCGCAGTCACCGCGCCGGGACTGCTGGCGATGAATGCGCTTCGCCGCAGTCGCGACGACCGCTGGCTGGGCGGCGTGTGCGGTGGCATCGCACGCGTCACCGGCGTCGCAAGCTGGCTTTGGCGTCTGCTGTTCGCGGCGCTGGCGCTGTGCGCAGGAACGGGTGCGCTGGCCTACCTGCTGATGTGGATCCTGATGCCGGCCGACCCGCTGAGCCCCGCGCACGCGCCTGGCCATCCGCAGGCCGGTTGAGCCGCCGCTTCGGCGGAGGGCCGTTGGCCGGACCGCGTTCGCGCCGCGATCCGCACTTCGAACGACGCGCCGCGCCGGTACGGTACGTTCAGTCGCTGGCGTCCCTGTTGCGGAACTCTTCCCACTCGAGCTCGGTCCACCACTCGGCCTCGAGTCCATCGCAGGTCTGGCCGTGGGCCCGGCACATGAAACAACCGTCGCCGCGCGTGAGCGCGTCGTCCTCGAGCGGCGGGTAACGGACCAGCAGGTCCGCGGTGTCTTCGCGCGCGGCCGCCTCTGCCCCGCTCATCGGCCGATCCGCAAGCTCGCGTATCCCGCACAGGGCAAGCCGCTCCATGCCCTGCGGGTACAGCACGGAGTTCTCCGCGTCGATATGACGCCAGAGCGCGTGCGAGTACCGTATGGCCAGGGCCTGAAGCCGGGCACGGTCGTCCCCGGGCTGCGGCCTCGGTTCGAGAAGCGGCGTCATCTCGCGCAGCCACTGCTCCATTTCGGCGTGCTCGCGCACCAGGGCGTACACGGGTCCGCGGTCGGCCGGCAGCTCGGCTTCCGTGACCAGCGCACGGAACAGCACATGCTCCTCTCGATCGTGATGGAAACGACCGGCGAACTCGGTGAAGAAGGCGACGAACCGTCTGCCGTCGTCCGGATTCGCAGTCCCGTCGACGAGTCCGCCGACGTACGTGCGAAAGGATCCGAGCACCTGATCGATCAGCACGTGTTCATCCTGGAGTGTGTCGAGCAGCTTCATCGCCGATCCATCGAAGTGGTGCGCACCGAGCACGGGACGTCTATCCAGCCCATGCGACCCGGCCGCCAAGACGCTGGCGTTTGAGGATACGCGGCGACCCCGCTTGTTCGTGCCTTCTTCGTAGCGCCAAGAAAAAAGCACCGGGCGCTTCCGCCAGGTGCTTGATTCTTCTACCAAATCTGGTAGGCGCGATTGGACTCGAACCAACGACCCCCACCATGTCAAGGTGGTGCTCTAACCAGCTGAGCTACGCGCCTAAGTCAGCCGCGCATTATATACAGCCGCGGCACCGCTATTTGCGCCGCGCGTGCCGCACACCCGGCACGCGGCCGATCTGCGCCAGCACGGCGGCCAGTCGCGAGGCCTCGCCGAGTTCGACGGTGAAGGTCATCCAGGCGGCGCTGCGGTCCTTGGCCGACTGCGTGTGCACGCCGATGACGTTCATCTTGTCCTTGGCAAAGACCTCGGAGATGTCGCGCAGCAGCCCCGGCCGGTCGGCGGCCTCGACCAGCACGTCCAGCGGATAGACCGCCGCCTTGTCGCCTCCCGGCGCGCCCCAGGCGACGTCGATCACGCGCCCTGGCGCCGTCTGCGCCATGTGGCGCAGGTTGGTGCAGCTTGCGCGATGCACGGCGACGCCACGGCCGCGCGTCACGAAGCCGGCGATGCTGTCCGGCGGCGCCGGCCGGCAGCAGCGCGCCAGCGTCGTGAGCAGAGAATCGATGCCCACCACCAGCACGCCGCCGCCGGCAGCGCTGCGCGGGCGGTGCAGCGCCACGCGGTCGTCGTCGGGTGCCGGCTCGGCCGGGCGCAGCACGTTCTCGATCGTGCGCAGCGAGAGCTCGTCCTTGCCCACCACCTCGAACAGCGACTCGGCGTTCTTGAAGCCCAGCTGTTCGGCCAGCGTGTCGAGCTTGAGCGCGGTGCGCCCCTCGCGCTGCAGCAGCTTTTCCACCGCTTCGCGGCCGCGCGCGATGGTTTCACTCTGCGCCTGGGCGTTGAACCAGGCCCGCACCTTGGCGCGCGAGCGCGGGCTGGCCAGGTAGCCGAGCTCGGGGTTGAGCCAGTCCAGCGACGGGCCGCCGTCCTTGGCGGCGACGATCTCCACCGTCTGGCCCGACAGCAGCGGCTTGTTCAACGGCACCATGGCGCCGTCGACACGCGCGCCGCGGCAGCGGTGGCCGAGGTCGGTGTGCAGCGCATAGGCGAAGTCCACCGCGGTGCCGCCGGCGGGCAGGTCGATGATGCTGGCCTGCGGCGTGAAGACGTAGATGCGGTCGTCGAAAGCCGCCGCGCCGGGCTCGGCGGCGCCCTGGCGCGTGGTGTCGCGCTCCCAGGCCAGCAACTCGCGCAGCACGGCCTTGCGCGCATCGGCGACGCGCTCCTCGAACTCGCCGCTGGCGTTGACACCGGCGTAGCCGCGGGCGCCGGCTTCCTTGTACATCCAGTGCGCGGCCACGCCGTGCTCGGCGTGTTCGTGCATGTCGCGGGTGCGGATCTGCACCTCCAGCGGCCGGCCGTCGTGGCCCAGCACGACGGTGTGCAGGCTCTGGTAGCCGTTGGGCTTGGGACGCGCGATGTAGTCGTCGAACTCGCCCTCCACCGGTTGCCAGGCCTCGTGCACGCGGGCCAGCGCGGCGTAACACGCCGCCACGTCGTCGACGACGACGCGCAGGGCGCGGGCGTCGAAGACGCGGGCGAACGACAGTCCCTTGCCCTGCATCTTCTTCCAGATGCTGTACAGGTGCTTGGGCCGGCCGCGCACGTCGGCCACCAGGCCGGCCGCGGCCAGCAGGTCGGCCAGCTGCTGCCGTGCGGCGTCGACGCTGCGCTCACGCTCGGCGCGCGTCTCGTCGACCTGCCGCGCCATGCGCTGGTATTCCGCCGGCTCCAGGAAACGGAAGGACAGGTCCTCCAGTTCCCACTTGATCTGCCAGATGCCCAGCCGGTTGGCCAGCGGCGCGAAGACCTGCAGCGATTCGGTGGCGATCATCTCGGGGCACGGCCGCTTGCTGGCGGCGAACCAGCGCAGCGTCTGCAGCCGCGACGCCAGGCGCAGCAGCACCACGCGCAGGTCGCGCGAAAAGGCCAGCAGCATCTTGCGCACACGCTCGGTCTGCAGGGCCTGCCTGCCGGCGTCGTGGCCGTGCTGTGCCTCGCGCGCGGCACGCTGGATCTGCACCAGCTTGCGCGTCAGCGTCACCAGGCTGGCATAACTGTCGCCGAAGGCCTTTTTCACCACCTCCTCTGGGCGCTGCAGGTAGTCGCCCGCGTAGACCAGGTAGGCCGCTGCGCACAGCGACGGCGCGCCGCCGATGCCCTGCAGCAAGGCGGCCACGCCGTCGGCATGGCCCAGTGCATCCTCGCCGGTGTCCAGCAGCTGGCCGGCGAGCAAGGGCTCGGCAAAGGCCCGCGCCCGTGCCACCGGGTCGGCCTCACCCGGCTGCTCGTGCGCCCCGGCCAGATGCACGATGGCCGCGGCGCCGACGGCGCCTGCGGGCGCGCCGGCCGCAGCGCGTTTCATGGGCCGAGCAGGAAGGCGCGCACGACCGCACGCTGCTCGGGCTGCACCAGCATCGGCGCATGGCCGACACCTGCAAACTCGTGCAGCCGCGCGCGCGGGCCGCGCTGCGTCATGGCCAGCGCGGTGTCGCGCGACAGCAGGTCGGACTCGGCGCCGCGCAGCAGCAGCGTCGGGCAGCTCAGGCGCTCGTAGCTCTGCCACAGCAGGGCCTCGCCGGCGGCCGCGAGTTCGGGCGTGATGGCGCGGAAGGGCAGCGCGATGGCGGGGTCGTAGTGCGGCTTGAATCCGCCTTGCGGGTGGCCGGTGTCGGCCACCAGCTGCGGCCGCGTGAGTTCGAGCCACTGCTCGCGCGTGTGCGGGCCGAAGCCCTGCGAGATGGCCAGCAGCGCGTCGGCGGCCTCGTCCAGCGTGCGCCAGTGCGCGGGCTGGCCGAGGTAGCCGCCGATGCGCCGCAGCGCCTCGGGCTGGATCGCCGGCCCGACGTCGTTGAGCACCAGGCGCCGCACCGGCGAGCCCGGCAGGCTGGCCAGCCCGAGCCCGATGAGGCCGCCCATCGACGTGCCGACCCAGTCGAGCTGCTCGACGTCCAGCCGCGCCACCAGCGTCACCATGTCGGCGACGTAGTTCGGGATGGCATAGCCCGTCGGGTCGGCCAGGCGGTCGGAGCGGCCGCGGCCGACGACGTCGGGGCAGACCACGCGGTAGTCGCTGCACAGGTCGCGCGCCAGCGCGTCGAAATCGCGGCCCTGTCGGCTCAGGCCGTGGGCGCAGACCAGCACACGCGGGTTGGCAGGGTCGCCCCACTCCCAGTACGCCATGCGGTGCAGGCCGCGGCTGCCCAGGCACGCGACACCGTGCAGGCGGGGTTCGGTGCGCGGTTCGCTCATCAGGGGTTCAGGCAGCGCTGGATAATGCCCGCATCCTAACAACCCGCCCCTGGAGCCCCTCATGCTCAAAGGCAAGACCGCCCTCGTGACTGGATCCACCAGCGGTATCGGCCTGGGCATCGCCCGCACCTTCGCCGCCCAGGGTGCGCAGCTCGTGATCAACGGCTTCGGCGACGTCGAAGGCCCGCTGGCCGAACTGCGGCGCACCGGGGCCCGGGTGATCTACCACGGCGCCGACATGAGCCGGCCCGAGCAGATCGCCGACATGGTGCGCCACTGCGAGGCCGAACTCGGCAGCTGCGACATCCTCGTCAACAACGCCGGCATCCAGCACGTGGCGCGGGTCGAGGACTTCCCGGTCGAGCGCTGGGACGCCATCATCGCCATCAACCTCAGCTCGGCCTTCCACACCATGCGTGCGGCGCTGCCCGGCATGAAGGCCAGGAGCTGGGGCCGCGTCATCAATGTTGCCTCGGTGCACGGCCAGGTTGCTTCGGCGCACAAAAGCGCCTACGTCGCAGCCAAGCACGGTCTCATCGGACTGACCAAGTCTGCGGCGCTGGAAAACGCCACCAGCGGCGTCACCGTCAACGCGATCTGCCCGGGCTGGGTGCTGACGCCGCTGGTGCAGAAGCAGGTCGATGCCCGCGCCGCCGCCGACGGCGTCGACAACGCCGAGGCCCAGCGCCGCCTGCTGCTCGAGAAGCAGCCTTCGCTGCAGTTCACGACGCCCGAGCAGCTGGCCGAGCTGTGCGTCTTCCTGTGCTCCGACGCGGCGAGCAACATCATGGGCCAGGCCTGGGCGGTGGACGGCGGCTGGACCGCGCAGTAGGCCGGCGCGCCGCCGACGCTGCCCCAGGGCGCCGACCGGCGACGACGACTATTTGCCCATCTGCACGCTGCCGCTGACGGTGGCGCTGACCACCGCCTTGCCGGCTTCCACCGGCAGCGACTCGTCGGCCATGGCGCGCGAGGCCTGCGCGCGCATCATGGGCTGGATCTGGCCCGGCGGCTCGTTCGACGACACGTTGACCTCGCGCACGGTGTAGCCGCTGAAACCGAACTGCCGCGACACCGCGTCGGCGCGGGCACGGAAGCGCGATATGGCCTGGGCCGAGACATCGCCGTCGACCTTCTCGCGCGCCTCGCGCGACAGCGAAAAGCCCACGCGCGCGATCGACAGCGTCTGGATGCGCCCGGTGAGCTGGGCGATGGCCTGGGTGTCGCGGCCTTCCACCACCAGCTCGGCATTGCCCAGCCAGCCGGCGATGGCGGGTTGCCCGCCGGGTGTCTTCGGGTTCACCGCCGCGTAGCGCGGGTAGAGCGAAAAGGCGCCGGTCTGCACCTCCAGCTGGCCCGGGCGCGCCGCCTTGCGCGCTTCCGTCAATGCGATATCCAGCGCCTGGCGCAGTTGCGACTGCACGGCGGCGGCGTCGGCACCCTCGCGCGTGGTCGAGAAGACCACCGTCAACCAGTCCTTGACCACCTCCACCGATGCCGTGGCGGCCAGCGACACCACGTTCTGCGGCGGCGGCAGCGTCTGCGCCACGGCGTTGCCGACGGCCAGGCCACTGCTGGCCAGAAGGCCGATCAAGGTCTGCCGAATGAAGGTGTGCATCGGGTTTCCTCGTGTGTCGTCGTGATGTCGCGCCAAGTATCGCGGCCTGCGGGCTGCCGAAACGCTGCGACCGCCAGGGCGGCAGGCGTGCCGGAAAGAGCTGTAACAGATGGTGAGCGGTCGGCGCTGCACGATCGAGACGCACCGCACAATGCGTCTGTTACAAATTCGAAATCGGCCATGAACGCCCCCACCACCGTCCGCGCAGACCGTATCGTCGTCGTCGATGATGATGCCCGCATCCGCGACCTGCTGCGCCGTTATCTGTCGCAGGAAGGTTTCGACGTCCTGCTGGCCGAAGACGCCAGGGCGCTGAACCGCGTGCTGACGCGCGAAACCGTCGACCTGATCGTGCTCGACCTCATGATGCCGGGCGAGGACGGGCTGTCGATCTGCCGCCGCCTGCGCGCCGCCAACGACCGCACGCCGATCATCATGCTCACCGCCAAGGTCGAGGACGTCGACCGCATCGTCGGCCTGGAGATGGGCGCCGACGACTACCTGCCCAAGCCCTTCAACCCGCGCGAACTGCTGGCGCGCATCCATGCCGTGCTGCGCCGCCGCCCCACCCCTGAAGCCCCCGGCGCGCCATCGAAGGAAGCGCAGGTCGTGACCTTCGGGCCCTTCGAGTTCGACCTGTCCTTGCGCCGCCTGTCCAAGGACGGCGAGCAGATCGCGCTGACCACCGGCGAGTTCTCGATGCTCAAGGCGCTGGTGCGCCACCCGCGGCAGCCGCTGTCGCGCGACAAGCTGGCGCAGCTGGCGCGCGGCCGCGAGTTCGAGCCCTTCGACCGCAGCCTGGACGTGCAGATCTCGCGGCTGCGCAAGATGCTCGAGCCCGACCCCTCGCAGCCCCGCTACATCCAGACCGTGTGGGGCGTGGGCTACGTGTTCGTACCCGACGGCACCAACTAGCCGCCCCCCGTGCCCCGCCCCCCCCTGGGCCTGAGCCTGTTCTGGCGCACCTTCGTGCTGCTGGCGCTGCTGCTGGCCGGCGGCATCTTCGCCTGGGTGCAGACGCTGCGCGCGCTGGAGTTCGAACCGCGCGCGGTGCTGGCCGCACAGCAGACGGCCAGCCTCGTCAACCTGTCGCGTGCCGCGCTGCGCCAAGCCGACGGCATCAACCGCGTCACGCTGGTCAAGAGCCTGGGCGCCAACGAAGCCACGCGTGTCACGCCGCGCGAACCGGGTGACCGCTGGGAGCCGTTCGCGATCGACCGCTTCACCCGCCGCGTCAGCGAGGAACTGCGTGCCGCGCTGGGGCCGGACGCGGTGGTGGCGCGCAGCGTCAACGGCCAGCCCGGGCTGTGGGTGGGCTTCTCGATCGACCGCGACCGCTACTGGCTGCAGGCCGAGCCGGCGCAGACCGGGCCGCTGAGCGGCGACACCTGGCTGATCTGGATCGGCATCGCGCTGGCGGCCACGCTGATGGGCTCGGTGGCGATCGCCCGCCTCATCAACCAGCCGCTGCGGCAGCTGTCGTTTGCCGCCAGCCGCATCCGCGACGGTGACCTCGACTCGCGGCTGGACGAAAATACGCTGACGAGCGAGATCCGCGAAGTCAACCGCGGCTTCAACCGCATGGCGCGCGAGCTGGCGCGGGTGGAAGAGGACCGTGCGGTGATGCTGGCCGGCATCAGCCACGACCTGCGCACGCCGCTGGCGCGCCTGCGCCTGGAAACCGAGATGAGCGTCAACGACGAGGAGGCCAAGCGCAACATGGCGCTGGACATCGACCAGCTCGACGCCATCATCGGCAAGTTCATGGATTACGCGCGCCCCGGCGAGACGCAGCTCAAGCCGGTGAACGTGGCGCAACTCATAGACCGTGAAGCCGCGGCGCTGCGCGAACCGGCGCAGATCCGCATCGTTTCGCGCGTCGCCGACGACCTGGTGGCGATGGCCGACGAAACCGAACTCGGCCGCGTCTTCCTGAACCTGTTCGAAAACGCCCGCCGCTATGGCCGCGGCACCTACACCGGTGTCGCCGAAGTCACGGTGTCGGCGGTGAAGACGGGGCCCTGGATCATCGTCAGCGTGCGCGACCAGGGCCCGGGCGTGGCACCCGACAAGCTGGCGCACCTGACGACGCCGTTCTTCCGCGGCGACGCCGCGCGCACCGCCGCCACCGGCGCCGGCCTGGGGCTGGCCATCGTCGACAAGTCCATGCACCGCATGGGCGGCACGCTGGAGCTGGCCAACGCCCCCGAAGGCGGGCTGGTGGCGCACCTGCGGCTCAAGCGGGCGTTGTAGCGCGTCGAGCGCTGCGAGCACACACCGTCCGCGCGCCGCCTCAGCCCAGGCCGGCGCGCTCCAGCCGGGCGCGCAGGCGCTCGATCTCCAGCTGCAGGTCGGCCACCAGCGCGGCCAGTTCGGGCACGGCGTCGAAATCGCGCTCCAGCCGCACCATCCAGCGCACCCGCCGCAGCGCCACGGCGTCGAAGTGCCAGGCTTCGGCCTCGCCACGCCGGGCCACCAGCAAGCCCGACTGCACCCGCTCGGCAACCCACTGCGGGCTCACGGCGCCGACGCGGCACAACTCGTCCAGTGTCAGCATGGCCACGTCGGCCAGGGCCACCCGCGCGTCTTCGTTCGTCGCCATGCGCTCACTCCCCGCGTGCGGCTTCGGCCGCAGCCACCTTGCGGGCGTCGAAGTCGGTCAGCTCCGCCGCCATCTGTTCGTACAGCTTGCGTGCCCGCGGGTCGAAGGCGCTGGGCAGCACGACACGCACCACCAGTTCCAGGTCGCCCGGCGTGGTGCCGGGCAGGCCCTTGCCGCGCACGCTGAGCTGGCGGCCGCTCTGCGCCCCGGCAGGCACGCGCACCTTCAACGTCGACCCGTCGGGCAACTGCACCGGCACCACGGCACCCAGCGCGGCTTCCCACGGTGCCACTGGCAGGTCGGACACCAGATGCGCGCCGTCGATGCGGAAGCGCGGATGCGGCTTGAATTGCACTTCCAGGAACAGGTCGCCCGCCGGCGCACCCCCCTGGCCGGCGCCGCCCTGCCCGGCCAGCCGGATCATCTGCCCGGGCTTGACGCCGGCCGGGATCTTCACGTCCAGCGTGCGCGGCTGCAGCGAGACATGGCCCTGCAGGTCGACCTGCGGGCTGCGCAGCGTGACCTGCCGCGTGGCACCGCGCCAGGCGTCCTCGAGGTCGAGCACGATCTTGGCGTGGTGATCGGTGCCGCGCATCTCGAAGCGGGCGCCCGCGCCGCGCCGGTGCGTGGCGCCGCCGGTGCGGCCGAACAGCTCGGAGAAGAAGTCGCTGAACTCGCCCGCCTCCATGCCCTGGGCGCCGGCGCCCGAGAACTCGAAGCCGGCGTCCCAGTCCGGCGGCGGCGTGAACGGCTCGCCCTGGCGGCGCCCCTGCCCCACGGCGTCGTAGGCGGCGCGCCGCTCCGCGTCGGACAGCACCGCGTAGGCCTCGTTGACCTCGCTCATGCGGGCCGAGGCATCGGCCTCCTTGCTGACGTCCGGGTGGTACTTGCGCGCCAGCTGCCGGTAGGCCTTCTTGATGGCGTCGGCGCCGGCGTCTCGCGCCACGCCCAGCACCTGGTAGTAGTCCTTGAACTGCACGGTGTGTCGCCCCTCGCTGCCGACATTGTGGCAGTCTGCCCGCAGTTCAAGCCGGCGTCTTGAAAGCTGTCGATCGGGACCTCAATTGTCGGTTCGCGAGTGCGGTCGGCCACCCCGCCGGACGTGCAGCCAACCTGCAGCAACCCATGGAGGACGTACATGTACCGTAGCCTTTTTCCGCGCGACGTCTTTGCCGAGCTCGATCGCCTGCAGCGCGACATGAGCACCGTCTTCGACTACTCGCCCAGCATCCGCGGTTTCGGCCGTGGCGGCTATCCGGCGCTGAATGTCGGCAGCACGCCGACTTCGGTGGAGGTCTATGCCTTCGCCCCCGGTATCGACCCGGCGGCCGTGGAGATCAACCTCGACCGCGGCGTGCTCACCATCGACGGCGAGCGCCAGGACACGCTGCCCGCCGGCGACGCCAAGACGACGCTGCACATGAACGAACGTTTTGCCGGCCGTTTCCGCCGCGTCGTCAGCCTGCCCGACGACATCGACCCGGCAGCGGTGAGCGCCGATTACCGCGACGGCGTGCTGCACGTCAGCGTCAAGCGCCGGGCATCGGCACAGCCGCGCCGCATCGAAGTGCAATGAACCCCAGGAGCATGACCATGAACGCCGTGACCCCGAACACCGCCCCCACCGCCAGCCGCGAAGACAGCGCATCGGCGCGCCAGGAAGCCGCGCTGTTGCCGCCCGTCGACGTGGTCGAAGACGCCACCGGCATCACGCTGTACGCCGACCTGCCGGGCGTGCCGCGTGACAAGCTCGACCTGCGCGTCGAGGGCGACCAGCTGAACATCGAAGCCGAACTCGCGCTGCCGATGCCGCAGGAGATGACGCCCAGCCACGCCGAAGTGAGCCGGGCTCGCTATCGTCGCGCCTTCACCCTGAGCAAGGAGCTCGACGCCGAGAAGGTCAGCGCCGAACTCAGCCAGGGTGTGCTGCGCGTGCGCATCCCGAAGGCCGCGCACGCCCAGCCGCGCAAGATCAGCGTCCAGGTGAGCTGAGGCCGCGCGCCGAGGAGCGCAGCTGCGGGCGGCCCGTCATGGCCGCTGCAGCAGGCACACCGCGCGCGCCTCGATGGCCCGGCCTTCGCCGACCGGGCCCATCCGCTCGGCGGTCTTGGCCTTCACGTTCACCGCGTCGGCGACCAGGCCCAGCGCGGCGGCGATGCCCGCACGCATGGCCGGGATGTGCGGCGCCAGCTTCGGCGCCTGCGCGACGACCGTGCTGTCGATGTTGACGACGCGCCAGCCCGCCGCGCGCACGCGTTCGGCGGTGGCCTGCAGCAGCAGCACCGAATCGGCACCCTGGAACGCCGGGTCGGTGTCGGGGAAGTGGTGTCCGATGTCGCCCAGCCCGGCGGCACCCAGCAGCGCGTCGGTGATGGCGTGCAGCAGGGCGTCGGCATCGGAGTGGCCGAGCAGGCCGTGGCTGTGCGGGATGGTCACGCCGCCCAGCACCAGCGGCCGGCCGGCGACCAGCGCGTGGGTGTCCCAGCCTTCGCCGATGCGCAGCGTTGGAACTTCGACGGGCGGGTTCATCGCGTCTCCAGCAAGCGGGCCGCCAGCGCAAAGTCTGCAGGCCAGGTGAGTTTGAAGTTCTCGAACTCGCCGGCCACCAGCCGCGGCGCCAGCCCCAGCGCCTCGACCGCGCTCGACTCGTCGGTCACCGCCGCGCCAGCCTGCGCCTGTGCACGCTCCAACAGGCCCAGGCCCAGCTGACCGCGGCGTACCGGCACCTGACGGA
>CAYJOA010000013.1:0-17201 GCA_964371495.1 uncultured Rubrivivax sp. | reverse complement strand
GTGTCACCCCCCCAACCGCCCCCGGGGTAACATCGGGGGGGCCGGCGCCACCCACTGGCCGCCCCGCGGCTGCGGGGCGGCGACACGTTCGCCGTCGCCGTCCGGCGGTGCCGACAGGCGCTGGCCCGACGCCACCTTCAGCGTGTCGGCCAGCGGCAGCGCGAGCAGGCCACCGACCTCGTCGCCCACGCAGGCATCGATGAGGCGGTCGACCCATGCCGGCCGCAGCAGGCAGCGCGCGGCGTCGTGCACCAGCACCCAGTCGCCGTCGCGCGCACCCTGCCGGCGCAGCTCGGCCAGCCCGCCGGCGACCGGCGCGGCACGCGTGGCACCACCGCAGCGTGCGACCCAGGCGCGCGGCCCGGTGTAGCCGGGCACGACGGACTCGAAGGCCGCGTCGTCGGGGGCCAGCACCAGCAGGGTCGCGGCCAGCCGGGGCACGGCGGCCAGTGCAGCCAGCGTGTGCGCCACCACCGCCCGACCCGCCAGCAGCGTGTACTGCTTGGGTGCGCCACTGCCGGCCCGCGCCCCGATGCCGGCGCAGGGCACGAGGGCATAACAGCGCGGCGGGTCATCCATGGCCGCGCATTCTAGGAGCCTGACAGACTCCTAGAATCTGCCTCTTCACGCCCCGCCGTGCTCGCGCCGGGGCGGTTTCCTTTGGGTCCCGATGCAACTTCCCACCATCGCGCCCGGCAAGCGCTACACGCTGCCGCGGCCTGTCGGGTCGGCCGACGCCCTGCTGCTGGCGCGCCTGGCGCGTGAACACACCGACGCGCGGCGAGCGCTGGCGATCTTCACCGCAGAGCCTTCCGACACCACGCGGCTGGCCGACGAACTGCCCTTCTTCGACCCCGGCCTGCGCGTGGCCGTGTTCCCCGACTGGGAAACGCTGCCTTACGACACCTTCAGCCCGCATCAGGACCTGACCTCCGAGCGCCTGGCCACGCTGTGGCGGGTGGCCAACGGCGAGGTCGACGTCGTGCTGCTGCCCGCCACCACCGCGTTGACGAGGCTTGCGCCGCCGTCGTTCATGGCCGGCACCACCTTCCACTTCAAGCAGAAGTCGCGGCTGGACGAAGCGCGGCTGAAGGCGCAGCTGACGCTGGCCGGCTACCAGCACGTCAGCCAGGTCGTGTCGCCCGGCGAATACGCCGTGCGCGGCGGCCTCATCGACCTGTTCCCGATGGGCTCGCCGGTGCCCTACCGCGTCGACCTGTTCGGCGACGAGGTCGATTCGATCCGCACCTTCGACCCCGACAGCCAGCGCAGCCTGTACCCGGTGCCCGAGGTGCGCCTGCTGCCCGGCCGCGAGTTCCCGCTCGACGAGGCCACGCGCACCGCGTTCCGCGCGCGCTGGCGCGAGAAGCTCGAAGGCGACCCGACCAAGGCGCGCCTGTACAAGGACATGGGCGCGGGGCTGGCCGGCGGTGGCATCGAGTACTACCTGCCGCTGTTCTTCGAGCAGACGGGCACGATCTTCGACTACCTCGGCAGCACTGCCGCGCTGGTGCTGCACGGCGCCGTCGACGGCGCCCTCGAGCAGTTCTGGACCGACACCCGCGAACGCCACCGTTTCCTGCAGCACGACCCCGAACGGCCGATCCTGGCGCCGGCCGAGATCTTCATGCCGGCCGAGGAGTTCTTCACGCGCGCCCGGCCCTATGCGACCTTGTCGCTGCGGCCGGTGGGGGCGGGTCAAGGCCGCCCACACCCCCCCCCACAACCCCAGGGGGGGGGGGGCGGCGCGTACCCCACGACCCCCGGGGCGGGGGGGGGGCGGGCGGCCCCCCCCCCGCGGGGGGGGGGGGGGTGGGGGGGGGGGGGGGGGGCCCGACCGATGCCACGACGACCTTGGCCCGCCCGCTGCCCGACGTCGGCATCGACCGCGGCGCCACCGAACCCTTGGGCCTGCTCGAGCGCCATCTGCGGCAGACCGCGCACCGCGTGCTGCTGGTGGCCGAAAGCGACGGCCGCCGCGAGAGCCTGCTCGAGCTGCTGCGCGACCACAAGATCGACGTACCCAGCGTCGGCACGCTGGCGGAATTCCTGGCCAGCGACGAGAAGGTGGCCATCGCCTCGGCGCCGCTGGCCGAGGGCTTCCACTGGCACGAACCGGTGGCAGCGCTGTCGCTGCAGTTCTTCACCGAAACCGAGCTCTTCGCGACCACGCCGCAGGCGCGCCGGCGCCGCAAGCAGGAGCAGGTCAGCAGCGTCGAGGCGCTGATCAGGGACCTGTCGGAGCTGAAGGTCGGCGACCCCGTGGTGCACCTCAACCACGGCATCGGCCGCTACCAGGGTCTGGTCAACATCGACCTCGGGGCCGACGAAGGGGGGCCGAGCGAATTCCTGCACCTGGAATACGCCGACAAGGCCACGCTGTACGTGCCGGTGGCGCAGCTGCACCTGATCGGCCGCTACACCGGCGTCAGCGCCGAAGAGGCGCCACTGCACCGGCTGGGCAGCGGGCAGTGGGAGAAGGCGCGCCGCAAGGCCGCCGAGCAGGTGCGCGACACCGCCGCCGAGCTGCTGAACCTGTATGCGCGGCGCGCCGCGCGCGAAGGCTTCGCGCACCGCTTCAGCGCCCACGACTACGAGGCCTTCGCCACCAGCTTCGGCTTCGAGGAGACGGCCGACCAGCGCGCCGCCATCCACGCGGTGATCCAGGACATGATCAGCCCGCGGCCGATGGACCGCCTGGTCTGCGGCGACGTCGGATTCGGCAAGACCGAAGTCGCGCTGCGCGCCGCCTTCGTCGCCGTGCACGGCGGCAAGCAGGTGGCGATCCTGGCGCCGACGACGCTGCTGGCCGAGCAGCATTACCAGACCCTGGTCGACCGCTTCGGCAAGTGGCCGGTGAAGGTGGCCGAGCTGTCGCGCTTTCGCAGCCCCAGGGAGGCCCGGGCGGCGCTCGACGGCCTGGCCGACGGCACCGTGGACATCGTCGTCGGCACGCACAAGCTGCTGTCGGCGGACGTCAAGTTCGCGCGCCTGGGCCTGCTCGTCATCGACGAGGAACACCGCTTCGGCGTGCGCCACAAGGAAGCCATGAAGGCGCTGCGCAGCGACGTCGACGTGCTGACGCTGACCGCAACGCCGATCCCGCGCACGCTGGGCATGGCGCTGGAAGGCCTGCGCGACCTGTCGGTGATCGCCACCGCGCCGCAGCGCCGCCTGTCGATCAAGACCTTCGTTCGCAACGAAGGCAACGGCGTCATCCGCGAAGCGGTGCTGCGCGAGCTCAAGCGCGGCGGCCAGGTCTACTTCCTGCACAACGAGGTCGAGACGATCCAGAACCGGCGCCAGAAGCTGGCCGACCTGCTGCCCGAGGCGCGCATCGCGGTGGCCCACGGCCAGATGCCCGAGCGCGAGCTGGAACACGTGATGCGCGACTTCGTGGCGCAGCGCCACAACGTGCTGCTGTGCTCGACGATCATCGAGACCGGCATCGACGTGCCCACCGCCAACACCATCGTCATCAGCCGTGCCGACAAGTTCGGCCTGGCGCAGCTGCACCAGCTGCGCGGGCGTGTCGGCCGCAGCCACCACCAGGCCTACGCCTACCTGATGGTGCCCGACGTGCAGGGCCTGACCAAGGCCGCGGCGCAGCGGCTGGAAGCCATCCAGCAGATGGAGGAGCTCGGCAGCGGCTTCTACCTGGCGATGCACGACCTGGAAATCCGCGGTGCCGGCGAGGTGCTGGGCGAGAACCAGAGCGGCAACATGATGGAGATCGGTTTCCAGCTCTACAACGAGATGCTGGCCGAGGCCGTGCGCTCGCTGCGCGCCGGGCGCGAACCCGACCTGCTGTCGCCGCTGTCGGCGACGACCGAGATCAACCTGCACGCGCCGGCCCTGCTGCCCGACGCCTATTGCGGCGACGTGCACGCGCGGCTGTCGCTGTACAAGCGGCTGGCCACGGCCGACCAGCCCGCCGCCATCGATGCGCTGCTGGAGGAAGTCACCGACCGCTTCGGCAGGCTGCCGGCGCAGGGCCAGACGCTGTTCGACACCCACCGCCTGCGCGTGCTGGCCAAACCCTACGGCGTGCTGAAGATCGACGCCGGCCCCAAGCTGATGAGCGTCACCTTCCGCGCCGGCGCGCCGGTGGATGCGCGGCGCATCGTCGAGCTGGTGCAGAAGAACCGCGCCATCAAGCTGGCCGGCAACGACAAGCTGCGCATCGAACGCGAGATTTCCGCCCCCGCCGACCGCGCGCACTATCTGCGCGACCTGCTGCGTTCGCTGGGCCAACCGCTCACGACCCCATGATCATCACCCCCCAACACCCGGCTTCGGACCTGATCGAGCGGCAGCGCGCTGGCGTTGCTGCCTTGCCCCGGCGCCGCGCCCTGCTGCTGGGCGCGCTGGCGCTGCCCTTGGCTGGCTGCGTGGCGATGCCTTACGGCACCTACTACCGGCCATCGACGCCGGATGCCGGTGCCCGCTTGCGCCGGGCCTGGTGCGGCGGCCAGGCCGGGCCCGCCACGATGCTCGAGCTCGACGCGCCGGCCGGCGTGCGCCTGACCGTGAGGGCCGAGCGTGATTACGGCGAACGCCAGCGGCCGGACCTGCCACTGCGGTTAGAGATCACGCTGCCGCCGCAACAGTCGGTGCGCTTCCTGGGACCCACGCTGGAGCTGCGCGAGGCCGGCAGCGGGCGGCCGATTGCCGCGGCGCAGTCCGTGCGTGTGCTCAGCCGGGTCACGCTGGCCGCCGCCGACCGCGTCGACGCCATCGCCTTGCGCCCGGCCGGCACGGCGGCCACGGCCCGTGACGGCGAAGCCCCCCACGGCCGCGCCAGCTGGTCGTTCGAGGCGGCCGCCGATTTCGCGCCGACGAGCTTTGCCCTGCAGCTGCCGGCGGTGCTGATCGACGGCCAGTCGCACGCCACGCCAGCCATCGTGCTCAGCCGCCCGGGCAGCGCCGCGCGCCCGGGCGACTACCGCAGCAGCGCCGAGCAGCAGCACTTGCGCCAGCGCGAGGCCGCCTGCCGGCGCGACACGCCCCGGCTGGCCTGCGGCAACATCGTGAACTATGGCGAACGCAGCTTCGAGGTCGCAACCCTGCCGCTGTTGTGGCGCGGCAGCTGGTCGCGCTTCGAGACGCCCGTTCGCGCCGAGACGCTGCGCGGCACGCAGACGTTGGCGGTGCGCGACGCGCGACCCTGGCGCCTCGCCGAAACGGCAGTCGTGTTGACCGACACCACCAGCGGCCGCCGCGAGTCCTTGCGCTTCGCGCAATTCCATCTCGACTTCGACGACAGCATCGCGCTGGACACGCCGCTGCGAGCCGTGCCGGCCGCAACGCCGACGCAGTTGCTCATCGAGGCGTCGTTGCCGGACGGGCTGCCCGGCTTCGAGCTGCGCCTGCCGCCGCTGCAAGTGGGTGCACAGCGGCTGCAGATCGGCACCATCGGCTTCGAACGCCGTTCCTTCGACGGCGGCATCGAGCCCTTCAACTGCTGACGCCCCGCGCATCACCAGCGCGAACTGCTGCGCCCACTGGGCCAGCCGCTGACTGCGGCACACTAAGGGCCCATGGCCCTGCATCCGAAGCTGCCTCGATCACCGTACGCCACGATGGATCCGGCGCACCGTTGGTTCCCGGCCGACGAAGCGCTGCGGGCCTCCAGCTACGAACGGCTGCTGCCGCCTCTGGTCGCGCGCATTCGCGCCGAGGTGCATGCCTGGCGCGCGAGCGGCTATGCCGGCGCATCGGCCACTTCGCAAAGTCTGCTGCGCTGGTGGTTTGCTGCTGACCACGTCCAGGAACGCGCCGACGGCGCTGTCGATTCGTTCCGCTGGTATTTCGCACAGCAGGAAGCCGTCGAATCCGTGATCTGGTTGTACGACGTACGCGGTGCGCGCGACAAGTTCGACTTGCTGCGCTTCGACGCTTCGGGTGCCGTGTCGGCCGGCATGTTCCCGGAAGACTGGCCACGCTACGTCGTCAAGATGGCCACCGGCGCCGGCAAGACCAAGGTGCTTTCTCTGCTCATCGCCTGGAGCTACTTCCACAGGGTCTATGAGACCGGCTCTGCCTTGGCACGCAACTTCCTGCTGATCGCGCCGAACATCATCGTGCTCGACCGGCTGCGGGCCGACTTCGATGGCCTGCGCATCTTCTTCGGCGATCCCGTACTGCCGGACAACGGCTGGGCCGGCCAGAACTGGCGCGATGACTTCCAGCTCACCGTGCATCTACAGGACGACGTGCGCATCGTCCGCGACACCGGCAATCTCTTTCTCACCAACATTCATCGCGTCTACCTCGGCGATGTGCGCGAGCCGTCGCTGGACGACGACAACCTAGCCGACTACTTCTTGCAGCCCTTCGGTGCCAGGCCCAGTGGAAAGACCACTGACAGCAAGACCGACCTGGGCGAACTCATCCGCGAGGTCGACGAGCTGGCCGTCTTCAACGACGAGGCGCACCACATCCACGACGAGCGCATGGCCTGGTTCGGCAGCATCCGCGACATCCACCACCGCATGCTGCAGAAGGACCGGCGCCTGGCGCTGCAGATCGACGTCACTGCCACGCCGCGCCACGACAACGGCGCGATCTTCGTACAGACCGTCAGTGACTATCCTCTGGTGGAGGCCATCCACCAGGGCGTCGTCAAGCACCCCGTGCTGCCCGACGCCGCCAGCCGCGAGCGCCTGCACGAACAGCCCAGCGCCTTCTTCCACGAGAAGTTCGCCGACTACCTGGCGCTCGGCGTCGAGGAATGGAAGAAGAGCTACGCCGCACACCAGCTCACCGGCAAGAAGGCCGTGCTCTTCGTGATGGTCGACGACACGCGCAACTGCGACGACGTCGGCGCACACCTGGAACGCACCTGCCCCGAGTTGCAGGGTGCGGTACTCGTCATCCACACCAAGAAGAACGGCGAGATCGCCGAAGCCGCTAGCGGCAAGGACAAGGAAGAACTTGAAGCGCTGCGTCGCGAGGCCAACCGCATCGACAGCTGGGACAGCCCCTACAAGGCCATCGTCTCGGTGCTGATGCTCAAGGAAGGCTGGGACGTGCGCAACGTCACCACCATCGTCGGGCTGCGCGCCTATGCCGCGCCCAGCAACATCCTGCCCGAACAGACCCTCGGCCGCGGTCTGCGCCGCATGTACTTCGGGTCGGACACCCCCGAGACCGTGTCGGTGATGGGCACACCGGCCTTCATGGAATTCGTCGAAAGCATCCAGAGCGAAGGCGTCGAGCTCGAACGCGTGCCCATGGGCGGCGGATCGCAGCGTGAGGACTCGCTGGTCGTCGAGGTCGATGCCGCCAACGCGACCAAGGACATCGAAGCGCTGGACATCGCCCTGCCCCGCCTGGCCCGGCGCTTCCAGCGCGACTACAAGAACCTCGATGCGCTGGACGCTCGCACCCTGCCGGCAGCGAACCTGCTGTTGAAGCCCTACACGCCGGAGCAGACCCGGGAGATCGTCTTCAAGACCATGCTCGACGGCGAGACCCATCACACCGTCGAACTCGACGGCGCGGGTGTCGGCGACGGTCGCAGCGTGATCGCCTTCTTCGCCCGTCAGTTGCTCAAGGACCTGCGCCTGGTGGGTGGCTATGAAGTGCTCTACGGCCAGGTCAAGGCCTACGTCAGCACCCGCCTGTTCGCCGGCGATGCCGTCGAGCTCGACAGCCCGGTGGTGCTGCGCAACCTGAGCGAGAGCGCCGCCACCGAGCGCGTCTTCAGCACCTTCAAGTCCGCGATCAATGCCCTCACCGTGCGGGACAGCGGCACCTCACGCATCGAGGATTTCATACGCCTGCGCGATGTGCGCCCCTTCCGCACCCAGCACCGCGACTGGCTGCCGGCCACGCGCTGCGTCTTCAACCGCATCGTCGGTGAGCCTGGCGCGGGGGGTCTGGAAATGCGCTTTGCCGCATTCCTGGACCGCGCCGATGGGGTGGCGGCGTTCGCCAAGAACTACATGGCCGTGGGCTTCAAGCTCGACTACGTCAAGGGCGACGGCGACCTGTCGACCTACACGCCCGACTTCATCGCCAGAGCCAGCGACGGCACGGTGTGGATCATCGAGACCAAGGGCCGCGAGGAGCTCGACCTGCCGCGCAAGATGGCGCGGCTGGCGCAGTGGTGCGAGGACGCCACCGCCGCCAGCATGGCGCAGGGTGGGCCGGCCTACCGCTTCATCTACGTCGACCAGGAGCGGTTCGACCGCCACCCGCCGGCCAGCTTCCCCGAACTGGTGACGATCTTCCGCGAGTACCAGCCAGCCGCCTGAGACCTTGCCGCAGAATCCGCCCATGCCGACGCTGCCGACCGACGCCGAACTGGAAGCCCTGCTTGCCGAGCTGGAGTCCGACCGCACCGAACGCAAGTCCGCGTGGGCCGGTGATGCACCGGACAAGTGCCGGCAGGCCGTGTGCGCCTTCGCGAACGATCTGCCGGGACACGGTCAACCGGGCGTCCTGTTCATCGGTGCCCGCGACGACGGCGCGCCAAGCGGCATCGAGGTCACGGACCAGTTGCTGCAAACCCTGGCCGACCTGCGCACCGACGGCAAAACCGTGCCACCGCCGACGCTCTTCGTCGAGAAGCGCATGCTGCGCGGCGCGCCGATGGCGGTGGTCATGGTGATCCCCTCGGACGCGCCGCCCGTGCGCTACGAGGGCCGCATCTGGGTGCGCGTCGGCCCGCGCCGCGGCATGGCCACGGCCCAGGACGAGCGCATCCTCAATGAGCGCCGCCGCTTCCGCGACCAGCCTTTCGACACCCACCCGATTGCCGGTTGCCCGCTGGACGAGTTGCAGCGCCAGGTCTTCGAGAACGAATACCTGCCGCAGGCCGTGGCCCGCGACGTGCTGGAAGCCAATGCGCGCAGCTACGAAGAGCGGCTGGCCTCCACCGGCATGGTCGCCTCCGTGGATGAGCCCACGCCCACCGTGCTGGGCGTGCTGACGCTGGGCAAGAGCCCGCGCACCTGGGTTCCCTGCGCGTACATCCAGTACCTGCGGGTCCGCGGTACCGAGTGGGGCGGGCCGGTGGCCGATGCGCAGGAAATCGACGGCACGCTGGAGCAGATGCTGCGCCGCCTGGACGAGAAGCTGCGCGCCACGCTGGCCACCGCCGTCGACTTCACGTCCGGCAGCACGGTGGAGGAGCGCCGCACCGCCTATCCGCTGGCGGCACTACAGCAGTTGGCGCGCAACGCGGTCATGCACCGCACCTACGAGCACACCAATGCACCGGTGCGCTTCTACTGGTTCGACGACCGCATCGAGATCACCAACCCCGGCGGGCCCTATGGCGCCGTGACGCAGGCCAACTTCGGCAACCCTGGTGTGGCCGACTACCGCAACCCGAGCATCGCAGGCGTGCTCAAGACGCTGGGCTTTGCACAACGCTTCGGCTTCGGCATTGCCGACGCGCGCAAGGCCTTGCACGACAACGGCAACCCGCCGCTGGAGTTCCAGGTCGAGCCGACCATGGTGCTGGCCACCATCAGGCGGGCGCCATGAGCGTTCCGGTCATCACCTTCTTCAACAACAAGGGCGGCGTCGGCAAGACCTCGCTCGTCTACCACCTGGCGTGGATGTTTGCCGAACTGGGCAAGCGCGTCGTCGCCGTCGACCTCGACCCCCAGGCCAACCTGACCTCTGCCTTCCTCTCCGAAGACGACCTGGAAGTGCTGTGGGACGTCGATGCCACGGGCGACCGCCGCGGCACCGTGTACCAGTGCCTGCGCCCGCTCACCCGCGTCGGCGACATCCTCGACCCGCAGACGCAGCGCATCCATCCGCGGCTGCATCTGGTGCCCGGCGACCTGGGACTGGCCGGGTTCGAGGACCAGTTGTCCTACCAATGGTCCGCGGCCATGGGCTCGGCCGATCTGTACAAGCCCTTCCGCGTCGAGTCTGCGTTCTGGGTGCTGGCGCAGAAGGCCGCCAGCCAACACGGCGCCGACCTCATCCTGGCCGACGTCGGGCCGAACCTGGGTGCCATCAACCGTGCCGCACTGGTGGCGTCCGACCATGTGATCATTCCGCTGGCGGCGGACCTGTTCTCGCTGCAAGGCCTGCGCAACCTCGGGCCCACGCTGCGCAGTTGGCGCGCCGACTGGGCCAAGCGGGTGGCCAACTGGCCGGCCCCCGAATTCGACCTGCCCAAGGGCGCCATGCAGCCCGAGGGCTACATCGTCATGCAGCACATCGACCGCCTGTCGCGCCCGGTACGGGCCTACAAGAAGTGGATGGACCGCATACCGTCCACCTATCGCGAGAGCATCCTCGGCGAGACCGTGGCGCACGAGATGGCAGCCGTCGACAGCCACTGCCTGGCGCGCCTGAAGCACTACCGCAGCCTGATGCCCATGGCCCAGGAAGCCCGCAAGCCCATCTTCCACCTCACTGCCGCCGACGGCGCCATCGGCAGCCACGCCGCCGCGGTGAAGGACGCCTGGAGCGACTTCAAGGCGCTGGCGGTGGCGATCCTGGAGCGCACGGGGCTGAACGTGGAAGCCGCCACGGCATGAGCCGCACCGAAGCCAAGGGCTATGAGCTCACCGATGCCGAAAAGCGCGACCTGGTGGCCCTGATCCAGGCCGGCAAGCCGCTGCCCGAGAAGTACCGCTTCATCCTCTTCGAGGACAAGCGCGAGGTGGAACTGGTGTGGAACGGCAAGACGCGCGACGTCTGCACCACGGTGCTGCCGTTCCAGACGCTGGAGCATGTGGACGAGCCGCGCAAGGAAGCGCAAAGCGGGCTGTTCGACGCCCGCGGCCGGCAGACCCAGGGCTGGACCAACAAGCTGATCTGGGGCGACAACAAGCTGATCTTGAGTTCGCTGAAATCCGGCCCCTTGCGCGAGCAGATCGAAGAAGCCGGCGGACTGAAGCTGATCTATATCGACCCGCCCTTCGACGTGGGCGCCGATTTCTCGATGGACATCGAGATCGGCGGCGAGACCTTCCACAAGGAAGCCAACATCCTGGAGCAGATCGCCTACCGCGACACCTGGGGACGCGGGGCCGACAGCTTCATCGCGATGATCTACGAGCGGCTGATCCTGATGCGGGATTTGCTGGCGGAGGATGGTTGCATCTATCTGCACTGTGACTGGCGAGTGAACTCGTTCATTCGAAACGTCATGTCCGAGGTCTTTGGGGCGCCCCAGTTTCAGGCGGAGATCATATACAAGCGCCGCCACGGCCATAGCGATGCATCGACGCTTGGGAACGTTCACGACACAATCTTCTTTTTCGCGCGGTCGGATCGATTTGACTGGAATCCGCAGTACGCGCCCTACTCTGCGGAATACCTCGAAACCTACTACAGATACAAGGACGCCGATGGGCGACGGTGGCTCTCAAGGTCAACGACCGCACCCGGCGGCCGCGGCCCCACGTATGACTGGAACGGTGTACGCCGGGCGTGGCGGTACACGGAATCTGAAATGCAACGCCTGCACGACGCGGGCCGGCTTTACTACACCGAGAACGGAATGCCTCGGTACAAGCAGTACCTTGACGAGATGCAGGGAACACCAGTTTCTACGCTTTGGTCTGACATCAAGTTCATTGACTCGTGGGGCGATGAGGATCTGAAGTACCCGACTCAGAAGCCCGAAGCCCTGCTCGAACGCATCATCAAAGCGAGCAGCAACGAAGGCGACCTCGTCGCCGATTTCTTCGTTGGCAGCGGCACCACCGCTGCGGTGGCCGAGAAGCTGGGCCGCAAGTGGATCGCCACCGACCTGGGCAAATTCGGCATCCACACCACGCGCAAGCGGCTCATCGGCGTGCAGCGCCAGTTGATGAAGGAAGACAAACCCTTTCGCGCCTTCGAGGTGCTCAACCTCGGCCGCTACGAGCGCCAGGCCTACCTGCACATCGGCGGCCGGCTCACGGCGCAGCAGAAGGAAGCCGCGCTGGCGCAGAAGGAGCGCGAGTTCCGCGAACTGATCCTGCGCGCCTACAAGGCGCAGCCGCTGCCCGAAGCGGCAGGCAGCTTCTTCCACGGCGCGACCAACGGCCGCCTGATTGTCATCGGCCCCATCAACCTGCCGGTGGGGCGCCTCTTCGTCGAGGAAGTCATCACCGAATGCCGCAAGCGAAGCGCGTCGCGCGTGGACCTGCTGGCCTTCGAGTTCGAGATGGGCCTATTCCCCGCCGTGCTGGAAGAAGCGCGCGGCAAGGGCATCGAACTGACGCCACGGCAGATCCCGCCCGAGGTCTTCGACAAGCGCGCGGTGGAGCGCGGCCAGGTGGTGTTCCACGACATGGCCTTCATCGAGGCCACGCCGCGCTACGACGCCAGCAACAGGCAGTCGGTGGCCATCGAGCTGACCGACTTCTCCGTCTACTACACGCAGGGCGCCATGGAAGCGGTGATCGCCGCGCTGCGCGAAGGCAAGAGCCAGGTCGTCTGCGACGGCGGCCAGCTCTACAAGGTGAGCAAGAGCAAGGACAAGGTGATCAGCCGCGACAAGCTCACCAAGACCTGGACCGACTGGGTGGACTACTGGGCGGTGGACTTCGACTACGGCTCGCGCAAGGAGATCGTCAAGCGCCCGCGCAGCCTAGCCCTGCAAGGCAGCCTGATCGCGCCAAGTCAGGGTGAACTGGTCGATTGGGAAGACTGGTGGACCGGCGGCTACATCTTCGAAAACGAGTGGCAGAGCTTCCGCACGCGGCAGGACCGCACGCTGGAACTGAAGTCCGTCGCCCATGTCTACGCCCGCCCGGGCCGCTACACCGTGGCGGTGAAGGTGATCGACATCTTCGGCAACGACACCATGACGCTGGTGCCGGTGAATGCGGGATGAGACGGCCATGAGTGCACAAGAAGTCCAACCCGGCCTGTTCATCCGCGGCTTCACGCCGCCGCTGCGGCTGGCCGACTACAAGCTGGTGGCCTTCGACATGGACTCGACGCTGATCAACATCGAATGTGTCGACGAGATCGCCGACATCGTCGGCCGCAAGGCCGAAGTGGCCGAGATCACCGAAGCCGCGATGCGCGGCGAGATCGCCGACTACAAGGACAGCCTGCGCCGCCGCCTGGCGCTGCTGGCCGGCGTGCACGAGTCGGCGCTGCAACGCGTCTACGACGAGAAGCTGCAGCTCAACCCCGGCGTCGAGGCCTTCGTCGCCGCCTGCCGCGCGGCGGGGCTGAAGACGCTGCTGGTGTCGGGCGGATTCACCTTCTTCAGCGAACGCATCCGCCGCCGCCTGCAGCTGGACTTCGCGCGCGCCAACACGCTGGGCGTGGCCCACGGCAAGCTCACCGGCACCTTGTTCGACCGCCCCTGGGGCGACATCGTCGACGGCGCCGAGAAGAAGCGTGTGCTGCTGGAGGTGTGCGAGTTGATGGGCATCGCCACCGAGCAGGCGATCGCCGTCGGCGACGGCGCCAACGACCTGCCGATGATGCATGCCGCCGGGCTGTCGATCGCCTACCACCCCAAGCCGGCGGTGCTGGAGCAGGCCATGCTGTCGATCACGGTCGGCGGCATGGACCGCGCGCTCGAGCTGCTGCGCCCCTGATCCGCGAACCGCGCCGGCGTCACGCGACCCTGGTGCAAACCTGCGCTTCACGGCCACGGGTGGACCTCCTACGATGCCGACTCTCCCCCACCCGAGATCGACCATGCCCCAGACCAAGTTCCTGCTCGACGAAAGTCGCATGCCGCGCCACTGGTACAACATCATGGCCGACCTGCCGGTGCCGCCGGCGCCGCCGCTGCACCCCGGCACGCTGCAGCCGGTGGGGCCCGATGACCTGGCGCCGCTGTTCCCGATGGAACTCATCTTGCAGGAGGTCAGCAGCGAGCGCGAGATCGCCATTCCCGAGCCGGTGCGCGAGGTCTTCCGCCTCTGGCGGCCGAGCCCGCTGGTGCGCGCCCACAGGCTGGAGAAGGCCCTGGGCACACCGGCCAAGATCTACTACAAGTACGAGGGCGTGTCGCCCGCCGGATCGCACAAGCCCAACACGGCCGTGCCGCAGGCCTGGTACAACGCGCAGGCCGGGGTGAAGAAGATCGCCACCGAGACCGGCGCCGGGCAGTGGGGCTCGTCGATGGCCTTCGCCGGCGCACTGTTCGACCTGGAGGTCACGATCTTCCAGGTGCGCGTGTCCTACGACCAGAAGCCCTACCGCCGCGCGCTGATGGAGACCTACGGCGCCACCTGCCACCCCAGCCCGTCGAACCTGACGCATGCCGGCCGCGCGATCCTGGCGCAGAACCCGGACCACCCGGGTTCGCTGGGCATCGCCATCAGCGAAGCGGTCGAAGTGGCGGCCACCCACGACGACACCAAGTACGCGCTGGGCTCGGTGCTCAACCACGTGCTGATGCACCAGACCATCATCGGCCAGGAGGCGATGCTGCAGCTGGAAATGGCCGGCGACGACCCCGACGTGATCGTCGGCTGCACCGGCGGCGGCAGCAACTTCGCCGGCATCGCCTTCCCCTTCATCGGCCAGCAGCTGCGCGGCGGCGGCAGGACCAAGCAGCGCCGCATCGTCGCGGTCGAGCCGGCGGCGTGCCCGAGCCTGACACGCGGCAGGTTCGCGTACGACTTCGGCGACACCGCGCACCTGACGCCGCTGACCAAGATGCACACGCTGGGCAGCACGTTCACGCCGCCCGGCTTCCACGCCGGTGGGCTGCGTTACCACGGCATGGCGCCGCTGGTGTCGCACCTGGCCGAGCTCAAGCTGATCGAGGCCACGGCCTACCACCAGAACACCTGCTTCGAAGCCGGCGTGCTGTTCGCACGCAGCGAAGGCATCGTGCCGGCGCCCGAGGCCAACCACGCCGTCAAGGGCGCCATCGTCGAGGCGCTGCGCTGCAAGGCCGAGGGCCGCAGCGAGGTGATCCTGTTCAACCTGTGCGGCCACGGCCACTTCGACATGAGCGCCTACAGCAACTACCACGACGGCAAGCTGGTCGACCAGCCCTACGACGAGGCCGAGCTGGCGATGGCGCTGTCCGGGCTGCCTTCGGTCCCGGCCTGACGGCTGCGCCCGAGGCTGCGGCCCAGGGGCGCGCCGCTCAGCGCAGATGCTGCGCCAGGAAGCGTTCGAGCCGCTGGGCCCAGTCGACCCGCGTCTCGGCGCGCTGCCAGTAGTGGCCTTCGCCGTCGTAGACCACGTATTGCGGCTCCTGCCCGGCGCTGCGCAGCGCTTCCCGCATCTGCTTGCCGTGCTCGAGCGGCACGCGCCGGTCGAGCTCGCCGAAGCCCAGCAGCAGCGGTGCCTTGATGCGCCGTGCCTGCGCAACCGGCGACACCGAGCGCAGCATGTCGGCGTCGGTCGCGGGGTCACCCAGCAGCGTCGGCAGGCTGTACTTGCGCACTTCCTCGGTGGCGTCGCTCTGCCAGCCGCCTTCGAACAGCAGCCGCGGCTCGGTCACCGCCACCCAGGCCACGCCGCACCGGTAGAGACCGGGGTGGCGCACTAGCCCCATCAGCGTCGCGTAGCCACCGTAGCTGGCGCCGGCGATACACACGCGCGTGGCGTCGACGAGCTTTTGCTGCGCAGCCCAGGCCACGGCGTCGGCCACGTCGTCCTGCATCGCACGGCCCCACTGCTTCCAGCCGGCACGGAAGTGCTGGGCGCCGTAGCCGGTGCTGCCGCGGAATTCGGGTTCGATGACCACGTAGCCGCGAGAGGCCAGGAACTGCGGCATTTCCTGCCACCGCCACTGGCCTCCGCGCACCCACGGGCCACCGTGCACCAACACCACCGCCGGTGGCGGCAGTGCGCCGGGCGCGCGCCGGGCCGGCAAGGTGAGCCACACCGGCACCTGGCGCCCGTCACGAGCTGCGAAACGATGGAACTGGATCTCGGCCATGGCTTGCGGGTCGATGGCTTTGTGGCGCACGCCGACCCTCTGCCACGTCCGCGGCTCGCCGCGCCAGAGCCAGAACTCGCCCGGGTGACGGTCTGACCACGACTCCACCAGCACCGTCATCTCCGTCTGCCCGCAGCGACGGCAGGCGAGCCGGTTGACGCGGCCTGGCAGCCTTTGGTCGACCTCCTCCTGCAGGGCCTTGAGACGGCCGTCGAACCAGACCGTCGTCTCGGCATCGGTCAGCACACGCACGCCGAGCAACGACCCGCCCTCGGTTTCGGCGATGACGCCGCCCAGGAAGTCGAAGCCGAGCGCCGTCACCAGGGGGTTCGCCTCGGGCCGGCCAGCGACGAAATCGAATCGCTTGAGCACCGCCTCACCCGCCTCGCCTGCCGCCGCGGTGACGTACAGGCGGCCTTCTGCGTCGACAAAACGAGGTGTCCAGGGCGCCTGGTAGCGGTCGAAGTCGGCGATCTGCGTCCATGCTTCCTGCCCGGGCCCGCGCCAGTGCACGATCATCCGGCCTGCACCTTCGACCACCGCCACGCGCGGCTCGCCGGCGGTGTCGAACAGCCACTGCCTGGCACCGGCCGGCACGCCGCGGGCGAGTGAGCGGCTGCGGCCGGTGACGACATTCAGCCGCTTGGGCAGCACCGCTTTCGGCTCGCGCCAGTTGTCGAGCTGCAGCTCGCCGACGATGACCTCGTCGCCACCGCCCGCAGGCACGTGCAGCAGCAGGTGCAGGGCGCTCAGCGTGCGGTCGCCGGGGCGTGGCACGTCGGCGACGAAGGCGTGGTTCAGCTGCACCAACTGCCGCAGCTCGGTGCCGTCACGCTTGACGCTGAAGAGGCCGGGTGCATAGCGCTGCACGCCGCTGGCGCTTTCGCCGTCGACAAGCTTGAAGACCAGCCGTTCGTCGTTGACCCAGTGGAACTCGCCGACGTCGATGTCCTTGAAGTTCGCCGCCACCACCGCCGTGGCGCTTGCAGACAGGTCGAGCACCGCCAGCGCGTGACGGCCGGTGTCGACGAGCGTCGTCACGGCCAGCCAACGTCCCGACGGCGAGAGCTTGGCCTCGGCGAGGTCGGGCTTGCGGAAGAAGGCCTCGGCCGACGGCAGCTCGGGCCGTGCCTGGCCGATGTCCGACCCCGCCTGCGACGCTGCCGGGCCGGCAATCATCACGGCCCAGCACAGTGCAGCCACACCGGCCCGCAGGACGCGGGTCGATACGAGACAAATCATGGCACCCCCTGACTGCTTCCGGGGGCATTCTGCCGCGGCGCCCGGCGGCGCCGTCGAGAACCTGCTGCAGCGCCTACTTGAAGCCGACGCGGTCGAGCATCTGCTGCACGGCCGCGGTGTTGGC
>CAYJOA010000012.1:20365-48324 GCA_964371495.1 uncultured Rubrivivax sp. | reverse complement strand
GCCTCATGATCCTCAACGCCATCTGGGTCGCCTTCATCCTGATCGGCTTTGTCGTCGCGCTGGTCAAGCTGGCGCAGGGCGACGTGGCCATCTTCACCAAGGTGCTGACGGGCCTGTTCGACACCGCCAAGACCGGTTTCGACATCTCGCTCGGCCTGGTCGGCGTGATGAGCCTGTGGCTGGGCATCATGAAGATCGGCGAACAGGCCGGCATGATCACGCTGTTCGCGCGCGGCCTGGACCCGCTGTTCCGCCGCCTGTTCCCCGACATCCCGCGCGGCCACCCGGCCGGCGGCAGCATCGTGATGAACTTCAGCGCCAACATGCTGGGGCTGGACAACGCCGCCACGCCGCTGGGCCTGAAGGCCATGCGCGAACTGCAGGAGGTCAATCCGGTCAAGGACGTGGCCAGCAACCCGATGATCATGTTTCTGGTGCTCAACACCGCGGGCATCACGCTGATCCCGACCTCGGTGATCGCTATCCGCCAGGCCATCGCCACCGAGCAGGGGCTGACCGGTTTCAACGGCGCCGACATCTTCCTGCCGACACTGATCGGCACCTTCATCTCGTTCACCGCCGGGTTGGTGGCGGTGGCCTGGGTGCAGCGCATCCGGCTGCTGCAATGGCCGATCGTGTTCTTCTTCGGCGGCTTCGCGGGGCTGATGGCGCTGCTGTACCTGGGCCTGCGCGGCCTGCCGCCGGCGGAGCTGTCGCAGGCCATCGGCCTGCTGGGCAGCGGCGTGATCTTCGGCGTCATCGTGCTGTTCGTGGCCGCCGGGGCGCTGCGCCGCATCAACGTCTACGAGGCCTTCGTCGACGGCGCCAAGGAAGGCTTCGGTGTCGCCATCCAGATCGTGCCCTACCTGATCGCCATCCTGGTCGCGATCTCGGTCTTCCGCAGCACCGGCTGCATGGACTACCTGGTGGGTGCCATCGGCGCCGTGGTCGTGGCGCTGGGCCTGAACGCCGACTTCGTGCCGGCGCTGCCGGTGGGGTTGATGAAGACGCTGTCGGGCAGCGGCGCGCGCGGCCTGATGGTCGACGTCATGAAGGCCTACGGCGTCGATTCGTTCCAGGGCAAGCTGGCGGCCATCATCCAGGGCTCGACCGAGACCACCTTCTACGTGCTGGCGGTGTACTTCGGCAGCGTCAACATCCGCAAGACACGCTACGCGCTGAGCTGCGGACTGTTCGCCGACTTCGTCGGTCTGGTCGGGGCCATCCTGGTCGGCTACGCCTTCTACCACTGACGCCCTGGGCCCGGCACTGAAACGCGAAGAAGGCTGTCGCCAGCGGGCCGCGTCTTGCTAGCGATCACGCACGATCAGCGCACAGAGGTTGCGGACATGCCGCGGTCCGGGGCGCAGGTCGGCCAGGGAACGCAGCGCCAGGGGCCCGGCTGCGGCGTCCAGGGGCTTGCCGTCCTGCGCCGTGATGACGAGCGCCTGCTCGCCGACCACGGTGTTGAACAGCTCGCCCCAGCTGAACACGGCCCGGTAACCATCGCTGGCGACGGCCTCGACCAGGTGGGTGCGCGCACCGCGATCATTCGCGGCGGCAAATTCGGACTTCATGAGCGCATCGCGCACGAGCACACCCGTGTACACCACGCTGCGGTCGCTCGCGCTGGCTCCGGCCGAAGCGACGGTCTGCCGCTGCGTGAGTGCGGTCGGTGGCAAGGCAGCCAGCGCTGCGTCGTTCAGTTGATGCGTCGTCTGACCGGGTAGCTGCACCGTCAGTACGGTCCCCTTCTGGCGCAGTTCGGTATCGGTGGGACAGGCCGACGCAACGAGATCGATCGACAACGCGACGGCACAGCACACGCTCTTCGCGCGCATCCCGAGCTTCCGACCCGCTCGCCTGCATCGCTGCCTTTCCACGGCACAAGCCATGTCAGCGCGGCGCAAAACCGTGTCGCGCCAGCACGGCCTGGCCGGCCGGCGAGAGCAGGAAGTCGACGAAGCGCTTCGCATCTTCGGGCGCGCCCTTCAGCACCGTCACGCCATAGCTGGCACCGACGTTGACTGCTTCGGGCACTGGGACACTTTGTTGCCCCGGCTGCTCGCGGACGGCGACGACGGCGTTCGTGCAGTAGGTCAGGAACAGGTCGGCCGCGCCCTGCGCGACGAGCACGCCATAGACGCTGCGATCGGCCGGGGGCGGGGGTGAGTTCGGCCCGCCGGTCAGTTGCAGTGCTTTGGCCGACAGCTGGCCGGCCGCACCGGCGACGCCGCTGCGTTCGATGCGCTCGAACACCTGCACGGCGTAGTCGCCGGCCGGGTCGGCGCGCGGTGTGGACACGCCCAGCTTCAGCGCCGGGTCCAGCAAACGCTGCACCAAGGTGTCGGGCGTCACGTCGAGACCCGGTCGCACCAGCGCGCACATGGCGTTGCGCGCAAAACGCTGCACCGGGCCCGCCCGGCCGGCGGCGGCCAGCGCTTCGGGATGGCTCATGTTGGCCGAGGCAAACACGTCGGTGGCCTCGCCGCCGAAGATGCGGTCTTTCAGCAGGCCCGAAGCGCCGAAGGTGAGCTTGACCTTGACCCCCGGCCGGGCGGCCTCGAACGCGGCGGCGCTGTCGGTCAGGGCCGTACGCAGGCTGCCGGCGGCATGGACGCGCACTTCTGCGGGCGTGGTCTGGGCAAACATCGTCATCGGGCTGGCCAGGCACGCCAGCAGGACCGTCAAGCGGACGCGATTCAACATGGCAGGAGTCCTGGGGATCGAGGATTTGAAGAGTTCTCGCTGCCGCCCGCAGGTGGTCAGCGTCGAGGTGGATGCAAGCCTAAGGCCGCGCTGGGCCAACGGCAGCCCCGCTGTGGCGTACCGGCCTATGCCGGCACGGTCATATCGACATCCATGCCCTCGTCGAGCTAGGCCTCGGCGGCGAGGACGACGCTCGATGCCTTGAACATCGCCGTCACGTCGTCGCCCGGGCGCAGGCCCATGTTGGCAACGCTGGCATTGGTGACGATGGCCACGACTCGCGCAGCCCCCGGCAGCCGCACCAGCACCTCCGAATTGACGGCGCCCGTGGTCACGGCATCCACCGTGCCGGTCAGCTGGTTGCGTGCCGAAAAGCGCATGCCGGCGCTGTCGCTGACGAGCAGGACCGACGATGCCTTGACGAGCGCCATGGCCTTGGCGCCGACTTCCAGCTTCAGGACCTGCCGGCTCTCGTGGGTGACCGTCGACACCAGTCTCTGGCCGGGGGCGATCTCGAGTTCCACCTCGTCGTTGATGGCGCCGTTGCGAACAGCGGTGACGACGCCCGAGAACTGGTTGCGCGCGCTTGATTTCATGGTTCTTGCTCCGATGCAGCTGGGGCCGCAGATTATCGGCCGCACCCCGCCGCGGGCATGGTGGACGGCAGGTCGGCGACCTATGCAACTCCGCACATATCGCCACAGGCCAGCCTGGTCGCCACAATCCGCCCCCCGATGGACGATCTTGCGCAAGGCCTGAGCAGTGCGGCCCACCTGATGCTGGGCGCCGATACCGAACTGTGGTCGGTGGTGGCCTTGTCGCTGCGGGTCAGCGGCACCGCCTGCCTCGTCGGCGCCGCTGTCGGCCTGGCTGCCGGCGCCTGGCTGGCGATCGCGCGCTTTCCGGGTCACGCGGTGGTGGTGGGTGTGCTCAACACCCTGCTCGCGCTGCCTTCGGTGGTGGTGGGGCTGGTGGTCTACCTGTTGCTGTCGCGCGCCGGACCGCTGGGGTCGCTGGGCATCCTGTTCACGCCCAGTGCCATGGTCGTCGCGCAGAGCATCCTGGTGGTGCCGCTGGTGGCGGCACTGGCGCGGCGGCTGGTGCTGCTGGCGCTGGCCGAAGGCGGCGACCAGCTGCGCTCGCTCGGTGCCGGCCCCTTCACGACCGCGTTGCTGCTGCTGCTGCACGAACGCTTCGGCGTGCTGACGGTGCTGCTGACGGCCTTCGGCCGCGCCATTGCCGAGGTCGGTGCGGTGATGATCGTGGGCGGCAACATCGACGGCGTGACGCGCGTCATGACCACCACCATCGCGCTGGAAACCAGCAAGGGCGACCTGCCGCTGGCGCTGGCGCTGGGCGTCGTGCTGCTCGGTGTCGTCGCCGTGCTCAACACCCTGATCGGCCTGCTGCAATGGCGCAGCGGCGCACCGCGCGAAGCGCTCGTCTGAGGTGGGGGAGGTGAAGGCACCCATCCGCCAGACGCTGATCAGCCTGCACGATGCCCAGGTGCGTTTCGGCGCCACCGTGGCCTTGAACGGCGTCACGATGGACCTGCAGCGTGGCGACCGCCTCATGCTGGTGGGCGCCAACGGCTCGGGCAAGACGACCTTGATACGCCTGCTGCACGGCCTGGTCGAGCCCGTCGTGGCCGGCAGCTTGCAGACCTACGCCCTGGTGCCCGAAGGTCGCGCGCCGCGCGGTGTGATGGTGTTTCAGAAACCCTTCCTGTTGAACCTGTCGGTGCGCTGGAACGTGCTGCTGGGGCTGTGGCTGCACGGCGTGCCGGCGGCCGAACGAGGCCTGCGCTGCCAGCAGGCGCTGCAGCGCGTGGGGCTGGGCAGCCTGGCCCGGCGCCGTGCGCGCGAGCTCTCCGGCGGCCAGCAGCAGCGCCTGGCGCTGGCGCGCACCTGGGCGCTGCAGCCGGACATCCTGTTTCTGGACGAACCCACGGCCAGCCTGGACCCCGGCGCCAAGCGCGAGGTCGAGGCCCTGGTGCAGGACTTCGCCGCCGACGGCGTCACCGTGGTGATGAGCACGCACAACCTGGGTCAGGCCAAGCGCCTGGGGACCCGGGTCGCCTATCTGGAAGCCGGCAGCCTGGTGGTTGACCGTGCCGTCGAAGATTTCTTTTCGGGCGACGACCTGCCAGAACCCGCCCGCCAATTCCTCAGAGGAGAACTGCCATGGCACACCTGATTCCCCCCTCCCTCCTGCGCCGCGGCGTCGCCGGCCTGGCGCTGCTGACCGCGCTGGCCTGGCCCGCGCTGACGGTTGCGCAAGATCGCTACATCGTGGTCGCCTCGACGACGTCGACCGAGCAGTCCGGCCTGTTCAAGCAGCTGCTTCCGGCCTTCAAACAGGCCTCCGGCATCGACGTGCGCGTGGTCGCCGTCGGCACCGGCCAGGCGCTGGACACGGGCCGGCGTGGCGACGCCGACGTCGTGTTCGTGCACGACCTGGTGGCCGAACAGAAGTTCTTGTCCGAGGGCTTTTCCACCCAGCGCCGCGAAGTCATGTACAACGACTTCGTGCTGGTGGGACCGAAGGCCGACCCCGCGGGGGTCAAGGGCAAGGACATCGCCGCGGCGTTGAAGAAGCTCGCCGGCAGCAACCAGCCCGTCGTCTCGCGCGGCGACAAGAGCGGCACTCACGCCGCCGAGCTGCGGCTGTGGAAGGCCGCCGGCGTCGATGTCGCCAAGGCCAAGCCGGCGGGCTACAAGGAGTGCGGCTGCGGCATGGGCCCGGCGCTGAACATGGGCTCGGCGCTCGACGGCTACGTGCTCACCGACCGCGGCACCTGGCTGTCGTTCAAGAACCGGGGCAACCTGGTGATCCTGGTCGAAGGCGACAAGAGTCTGTTCAACCAGTACGGCGTGATGGTCGTCAATCCAGCCGTGTTCCCGCACGTGAAGGCGGCGCTGGGTCAGCAGTTCGCAGATTGGCTGGTTTCCAGCGCAGGGCAGTCCGCCATCGCCAGCTACAAGATCGGCGGCGAGCAGCTGTTCTTCCCGAACGCGGCGAAATAGGTTCGGGCCGAGCCCGGCAGGCCCGCCGCCTGACGCCTGCGGGCCCGGGCGTGGCACGGCAAAGCCTCGTGACCCAGACCACGCCCGAACCGGAAGGCAACCGCTACGACCTTGCCGAGTGGGCAGGTGCCTTCGGCGATCTGGGCACCTTGCTGCCCTTCGTCCTGGCCTACCTCAGCATCCTGAAGCTCGATCCGGTCGGGGTGCTGTTCGGCTTCGGCGTGTCGATGATCGTCTGCGGCTGGTACTACAAGACGCCGTTTCCGGTGCAGCCGATGAAGGCGGCAGGCGCCGTGGCCACGGCACAGTCCGCCCAGATGGCGATGGCCCCCGGCGCCGTATACGGCGCGGGCCTGGTCACGGGCCTGCTCTGGCTGCTGCTCGGCGCCACCGGCATGGCCCACCGCCTGGGTCAGTGGGTGAGCCGGCCGGTCGCGCAGGGCGTGATGCTGGGGCTGGGCGCGGCCCTGATGCTGCAGGGGGGGCGGTTGATGCAGCAGCAGTGGCTGTTGGCAGCGGCGGGCCTGGCGATGGTGGCCGCGCTGGCGCGCATCCCGCGTTTCCCCAGCCTGTTTGCGCTGCTGTTGCTGGGCCTGGGCTGGACCTGGCTCCGGCAGCCCCAGGCGATGGCCGGCCTGGCGACGAGCGGCATGCAATTGCGCTGGCCGGCCTTCGCCTGGCCCGCGATCTCGGCCCACGATCTGCTGGTCGGCACCGTGTTGCTGGCCCTGCCGCAGACGCCTCTGACCTTGGGCAATGCCGTCATCGGCATCCGTGCCGAGAACAACCGGCTGTTCCCGCAGCGATGCGTCACCGACCGCACCGTGGCCGTGTCCACCGGCTGCATGAACCTGTTCGGCTCGGCCGTCGGTGGCGTGCCGATGTGCCACGGTGCCGGCGGCATGGCCGGCCACGTGGCCTTCGGTGCGCGCACCGGCGGCGCGGTCGTCATCCTGGGCACGCTGCTGCTGGTGCTGGCGCTGGCGTTCAGCGGCTCGGTGACGACGCTGTTCGGCCTGGTGCCGATGCCGCTGCTGGGCACGATCCTCTTCATCACCGGCTGGCAGCTCGGTACGGCACAGATCCGGCATGGCCGGGCGGCAGGCGAATGGACCCTGCTGCTCGCCACGGCGGTCCTGAGCGTGTGGAACGTGGCCGTCGGCCTGGTGGTGGGAGTGCTCTTGCAGCACCTGTTGACGCGTCGACACCCGGCCGGCACGGGATGAGGCAGGCCATCGGCGCACGGCACCGGCCGCGCGTGGGGATGGCTGGACTCAGTACCCTGCTTGCTGCGCCGCCGGCAGGACCTCGGTCATCGGGGCAAAGCGATTGATGTCGTTGTTGACCGCCGGCACCAGGTAGTAGACGACGCCGTCGGCCATGCCGACGTAGGAATCGCTGGCGGGGTAGTAGCGGTAGTAGTAGCCCAGGCCGGTGGACGATGGTGCGCCCGGCGGCTTGAGGTAGTCGGCGTACACGGCTTCGAGGTAGTTGAAGACCCGGTCGGCATCGCTCGGCGCCGGGTCGAGAACGCGAGCCGCCGTCACCAGGGCCACGTTGGCGCGCACGATGGTGTTGTTGTTGATGTCGCCGATGATCGGCAGGTCCGAGAACGCGCCGCCGGCATTGACCCGGCGCAGTGCCGCAAGGCGATCGACGACCGCCATGCCGGGTGTGGTGACGCGGCCGAAGACGGTGAAGCCGCCATTCTGGTTGTCCAGGTTTGCGGCGTTGTTCGCCAGGTTGACGAACCACTCGGTGGTCGCACTGTCGGGTTTGCCCGCGAGCTTGGCCATCGCCACCGTCGCGCGCAGGTTCGACCGTGCGGCGCTGAATTCGTTGACTACCGGCGGCCCGGCTGGAACCTTGGCGGGGCCGGCCGCGCCGACCGCCCAGGTGTAGCCGCCGCCCTGCACGATGAAGCCCGGCACGCTGCGGTGCATGACCGAGTTGTCGTAGGCGCCGCCGTGCACATAGCCCAGGAAGTTGGCCACCGTGGCCGGTGCTTCCGCGTCCATCAATTCGATGTCCACCGGCCCGAGCACGGTGTACAGGCGAACCATCGTCGCGTGGGTCAGCGCCGGCCCCAACAGGCAGGCCAGCAGCAGCAGGCGGAGCCACGAAACAGTGAGCGGGTAGGTCGAGCGCAAGGCCGTGTTCCTGAACAGGGTGGTCGTCCCGGGGACGAAGGGGAGCCGCGATTCTGCCGCAGCGGCCGGCCTGCCCGCGTCGAGACCCGCGCCACCTGCACCAGAATCGTGACCTTCGTGCACGCCACCGAGGACCTGCCATGCTGCTGACTGCCGACGCCCGCGGCGTCTTCCCCATCGCGCCGACGCCGTTCTTCGACGACGGCAGCATCGACACGGCGTCGATCGACCGTCTGACCGACTTCTACCTGGGCATCGGCGCCACCGGCATCACCGTGCTGGGCCAACTCGGCGAGGCACCCAAGCTCGGGCACGACGAGAGTGTCGCGGTGGCGCGCCGCATGATCCAGCGCGCGGCCGCGCTGCCGGTGGTGGTCGGCGTGTCGGCGCCGGGCTTTGCCGCCATGCGGGCATTGACGCACGAAGTCATGGCGGCCGGCGCCGCGGGGGTCATGATCGCGCCGCCCAACACCTTGCGCACCGACGACCAGATCGTCGGCTACTACCGCCAGGCGGTGGCGGCGATCGGTGCCGACGTGCCCTTCGTGCTGCAGGACTATCCACTGACGTTTTCGGTGCAGATGAGCCCGGGCGTGATCAAGCGCATCGTCGGCGAGCTGCCCTCGTGTCTCATGCTCAAGCACGAGGACTGGCCGGGCCTGGAGAAGATCTCCACGCTGCGCGGCTACGAGCGCGACGGCTCGATGCGCCACGTGGCCATCCTGTGCGGCAACGGCGGCCTGTTCCTCGACTACGAAATGGAGCGCGGTGCCGACGGCGCCAACACCGGCTACGCCTTCCCGGACATGCTGTGCGACGTCGTTCGCCTGGTTGGCGCCGAGCAGCGCGAAGCGGCGCACGACCTGTTCGACGCCCACCTGCCCCTGCTGCGCTACGAGCAGCAGCCCGGCGTCGGCCTGGCCGTGCGCAAGTACGTGCTGATGCGTCGCGGCCTGCTCGCCAGCGCGGCCCAGCGCCTGCCCGCCGCGCCCTTGACGGCGGCGGCCCGCGCCGAAGTCGACCACCTGCTGGACCGCCTGGCGCTGCGCGATCCACGCGCTCGCTTGCCGCGGTGACCTAAGCCGGGCTGGCCGAAGCGGGCGCCCGGCCCGGCCGACCCAGGCGGCGGCCCTGGCTCCACCACACCAGTGCGGCCAGCAGCAGCGCCGGCAGGTAGAACCAGTGCGGGTTGCTGCGTTCGGTCGGCAGCTTTAGCGACTTCACGTTCCAGCCCTGTTCGAAGCCGCTCTTCTGCGCCCGGCTGCCGAACTTGACCTGCGCGATCTGCGTGTTGCCGCCCAGCGTGACCAGCGTCAGCCCGGCGTCGCTCAGGCGCTTGCGGCCGTCGCTGGCCTCGGCAGGCCGGTTGCCCAGGCGCAGGGCCACCGTCTTGACGACCTCGTCGCCTTCGATGGTGCTGCCGGCAATCACCATCACGACGCGGCCGCCGTCGGGTGCGTCGCGCGCCACGTCGAGCACCTGGCTGGCCGGCACGTCGCGGTACTCGGGCGTGATGAGGTCCATGAAGAAGTCGGGGCGGAACAGCAGCGCGACGGCGGCGCACAGCGCCAGCGTCTCCCACCAGCGGGACTTGACGCGGAACCAGTTCATCGTCAAGGCGGCGAACAACAGCATGGCCAGCGTGCTGGCCGCGATCACCGTGACGAGCTGGAAGGTCGAGTCGAGCTCCAGCAGCAGCAGTTGCGGGTTGAAGATCCAGATGAAGGGCAGGATCACCGTGCGCAGCGCGTAGACGCTGCCCTGGACGCCGGTCTTGATGGCGTCCTCGCCCGAGATCGCCGCCGCCGCGAAGGTGGCCAGCCCCACCGGCGGCGTGATGTCGCCCATGATCCCGTAGTAGAAGACGAACAGGTGGACGCCGATCAGCGGAATGATGAGTCCGCTTTGTGCGCCGAGTTCCACCACCACCGGTGCCATCAGCGTGGCCACCAGTACGTAGTTGGCCGTCGTCGGCACGCCCAGCCCCAGCACCAGGCAGACGAAGGCGATGAACAGCAGCATCACCATCACGTTGCCGCCGGAAACGAATTCGACGAACTCGGTCATGCGCAGGCCCAGGCCGGTGAGCGTGATGGCGCCGACGATGACGCCGGCCGTGGCGGTGGCCACGCCGATGCCGATCATGTTGCGCGAGCCATCGGTCATGCCGCCGATGACGTCGCGCGCGCCGCGTTGCCAGTCGGTGCCCGGCGGCTGCCGGCGCAGCGCCAGCGTCAGCGGCCGCTGCGTGAGCATCAGCACGATCAGCGTGGCGATGGCCCAGAAAGCCGACAGCGAGGGCGACATCTCCTCGACCATCAGGCACCAGATGAGCATGCCGATGGGGATCAGGAAGTGCAGCCCGGCGCGCACCGTGGGCCAGGTGTCTGGCGGGTTCGGGTGGTCGATGTCGATGTCTTCCGGTAGGTCGGGGCAGCGCGCCGCCTGCTGCAGGCTGACGCCGTAGAGCACCAGCACCACCGCACCCACCGCCCACGGCGTGGCGGCGCCCAGCCCGGCCTTGATGCCCGCCAGCAGGTAATACAGCAGCGACACCACCATGGCACTGCCCGACAGCCCGAGGCCGAAACGCAGTGCCACCTCGCCCCAGGTCTTGGGCTGGCGCGTGATGATGGGCCGCATGTTCATCTTCAGCGCCTCGAGGTGCACGATGTACAGCAGCCCGATGTAGCTCAGCGTGGCCGGCAGGATCGCGTTCTTCACGATCTCGGCGTAGGGGATGCCGACGTATTCGACCATCAGGAAGGCGGCGGCGCCCATCACCGGCGGCATGATCTGGCCGTTGACCGAGCTCATGGTCTCGATGGCGCCAGCCTTGACGCCGCCGTAGCCGGCCTTCTTCATCAGCGGGATGGTGAAGATGCCGCCGCTGACGACATTGCTCACCGAGCTGCCGCTGATCATGCCGTTCAGCGCCGAGGAGACGACCGCCACCTTGGCCGGCCCGCCGCGCAGGTGGCCGAGCGCGGCAAAGCTGACCTGCATCATGTAGTTGCCGCCGCCGGCGCGGTCGAGCAGGGTGCCGAACAGCACGTAGACGAATATCGTCCCTGTCGACACGCCCAGGGCGATGCCGTAGACGCCTTCGGTCGTCAACCACAGGTGCGACAGCAGCCGGTTCAGCGACGCGCCCTTGTGCGACAGCACCTCGGGCATGTAGGGCCCGAGCATGGCGTAGGCGATGAAGATGCCGGCCAGTGCTGCCATCGGCCAGCCGACGGCGCGGCGCGTGGCCTCCAGCAGCAGCACCAGCCCGGCGGTGGCGACCACGATGTCGGTGGCGGTGGGTTGGCCCGGCCGCGTGCTGAGCTCGGTGTAGAAGAGCAGCAGGTAGGCACCGGCGAAGGCGCCGACGGCGGCCAGCACCCAGTCGACCACCGGCACGTAGGCCCTTGGCGAACGCTTCTTGAACGCCGGCCAGGCGGTGAAGGCCAGGAACAGCGCGAAGCCGAGGTGCAGCGCACGCGCCTCGGTGTCGTTGAGGATGCCGACGCCGAAGGTGAAGGGCAGCGGCGACGCGTACCAGAGCTGGAACAGCGCCCAGGCCAGCGACACCGCGAAGATGATGCCTGCAGTGACGCCTGTGGGCTGGCGCCCGCCGGTGTCGGTATCGGCGACCAGCTTCTGCAGGGCTTCGGGGGCTTTCTCGATGTCGGTGGCCATGCGCGCCGTCCTGGGGGCTAAGGAAAAAAAAGGGGCGAAGACCCGCTTCGCCCCTGCCGACTCGTGAACGGGGCGGGCCTACTTGATCCAGCCCTTTTCCTTGTAGTACTTCACCGCGCCTTCGTGCAGCGGCGCCGACAGGCCGTCCTTGGCCATGTTCTCGGGCTTCAGGTTGGCCAGCGCCGGGTGCAGCTTCTTGAATTCATCGAAGTTGTCGAACACCGCCTTTACGACCTGGTACACCGTATCGACCGGCGTCTTGGACGACGCCACGACGGTGGCCAGCACGCCGTAGGTCAGCGTGGCGTCGGGGTTGTTCGGGTACAGGCCGCCGGGGATCGTGGCCTTGGCGTAGTAGGGCTTGTCGGCCACCAGCTTGTCCACCGCGGGGCCGGTGATCGACACCAGCTTGGCGCCGCAGGACGTGGTCGGGTCCTGGATGTTGGCGCTGGGGTGGCCGACGCCGTAGAAGAAGCCGTCGATCTTGTTGTCGCACAGCGCCGGGCCGTGTTCGTCGGCCTTCAGCTCCGAGGCCAGCGAGAAGTCGCTCAGCTTCCAGCCCAGGGCGCCGATCAGCTCTTCCAGCGACGCCCGCGTGCCCGAACCCGGGTTGCCGACGTTGAAACGCTTGCCCTTCAGGTCGGTGAAGGTCTTGACGCCGGCTTCCTTGCGCGCCAGCACCGTGAAGGGCTCGGGGTGCACCGAGAACACCGCGCGCAGGTCGCCGTAGGCGCCGCCGTCCTTGAACTGCGCCAGGCCCTTGGCGGCGTTGTACTGCACGTCGCTCTGCGTGAAGCCGAGGTCCAGTTCACCGGCCTTGATGGTGTTGATGTTGAACACCGAGCCGCCGGTCGATTCGACCGAGCAGCGGATGCCGTGCTTGGCACGGTCCTTGTTGACCAGGCGGCAGATCGCGCCGCCGGCGGCGTAGTAGACGCCGGTGACGCCGCCGGTGCCGATGGTCATGAATTTCTGCTGCGCCAGCACCGGCGTCGCGGGCAGGGCCAGCGCCAGGGCGACGGCGCCCATGGCCAGATTCAGGTTGGTCTTGAGGGTCATGAAGAGTTGCTCCGAAACGGATAGGGAAAGGGGGTCACGATACTTGTGAACGGCGGTTCAGGCGAGACGGGAATGCCCGGGTTTTACAGCGCCGCCTGTAGCGCACTGGCCAGGCGCTCGACGATGCGGTCCAGGTCGTCGTCGGCGGCGATGAAGGGTGGCGCCAGCAGCACGTGGTCGCCGCGCACGCCGTCGATCGTGCCACCCATCGGGTAGACCATCAGGCCCCGGGCCATTGCCGCGGCCTTGATCCTGGCGTGCAGCTTGAGCGCCGGATCGAAGGGTTCCTTGGTCGCGCGATCGCGCACGAGTTCGATGGCCTGGAACAGGCCGCGGCCGCGGATGTCGCCGACGTGCGGGTGTGGCCCGAAGGTCGCCGCCAGCCGCTCGCGCAGCCCGTGCCCGAGGCGCTGCACCTGCGCCAGCAAGCGGTCGCGTGCGATCACCCGCTGCACCGCCAGCGCCGCCGCACAGGCCACCGGGTGGCCGAGGTAGGTGTGGCCGTGCTGGAACAGGCCGCTGCCCTGCGCAAAGGCGTCGACGATGCGGCCCTGCGCGAGCACGGCGCCGATCGGCTGGTAGCCGCCGCCCAGGCCCTTGGCGATGACGAGCAGGTCGGGCACCACGCCCTCGGCCTCGCAGGCGTGCAGCGTGCCGGTGCGGCCCATGCCGCACATGACCTCGTCCAGGATCAACAGGATGCCGTGGCGCGTGCACAGCTCGCGCACGCCCTGCAGGTAACCGGGCACCGGCGTCAGCGCCCCCGACGTGGCGCCGCCCACCGTCTCGGCGACGAAGGCGATCACCTTGTCGCCGCCCAGGCCGTCGATGGCCGCGGCCAGTTCGGCCACCAGCCGCTGTCCGTACTGCGCCGCGCTCTCGCCGGCTTCGCGGCCGCGGTATTCGTAGCAGGCCGCGACATGCGTCACCGGGATCAGCAGCGGCGCGAACTGGCGGCGGCGCCATTCGTTGCCGCCGACCGCCAGCGCGCCCAGGGTGTTGCCGTGGTAGCTCTGGCGGCGGGCGATGAAGTGCTGGCGCTGCGGCTGGCCGATCTCGACGAAGTACTGGCGCGCCATCTTCAGCGCCGCCTCCACGGCCTCGGAGCCGCCGGAAACGAAATAGGCGTGGCTGGTGCCGGCCGGCGCACCCTGCACCAGCACGTCGGCCAGCTGCTCGGCGACCTCGGTGGTGAAAAAGCTGGTGTGCGCGTAGGCCACGCGGTCGATCTGCGCGTGCATCGCGGCCAGCACGTCCGGGTGGCCGTGGCCGAGGCACGAAACGGCAGCGCCGCCCGAGGCGTCGATGTACTCGCGGCCGGCGCTGTCGGTGAGGGTCATGCCGCGCGCGCTGGCGGCAACCGGCAGCGTGTGGCGGATCTGGCGGTGCAGGATGTGGGTCATCGGCGCTTTCCCGGGTCCGGTGTCTGCCTGGGACGATAGACCATGACACGGGACATCGCCAACCGGCACCACGTCGTCGCCGTGCCGCGGGGCGGGGCCGGCGGCTACGCAGCGCCGATCAGCGACGACGTGCGCTTCACGTCGCGTTCGAAGGCCGCGATCGTGTGTTCCGAGGTCGACGTGTTCAACAGCACCGTCCTGGCCACCTCGGCGTGGCCTTCGAAGGTGCGCAGCAGGTCGGATCGCGCCGCCACCGGCATGGCCTGGAGCAGGGCGGTCACCAGAGCGTCCAGCGCCACCAGGCTGCCCTTGAGTTCGCAGATGCGCTCGGTGGCTTCCTGCAGGTTCTTCATCGGCCGACCCCCATGAACAAAAAAAGCCGCGGTGCAAACCGCGGCTTTCTCATCGGGCCCCGTTGGCGGGGCCGTGTTTGCCGATCAGGTGGCGGCGCGGATGTTCGACGCCTGCGGGCCCTTTTGGCCTTGCGTCACTTCGAACTCGACGCGCTGGCTTTCGGCCAGGGTCTTGAAGCCGCTGCCTTGGATCTGGCTGAAGTGGGCGAAGAGGTCCTTGCCACCGCTGTCAGGCGTGATGAAGCCGAAGCCCTTGCCTTCGTTGAACCACTTCACGGTACCGGTTTCGGTTGTCATATCTATTCCTTTCAAGTGATGCGCAGCACATGCCGACGCAGTGCAGAGACGCCAAGAAAATCACCGATTGGAGATTCGACCGAAACTGCCGGGTAGACCGGCTGAAACAGAGATGACCTACAGAAAGACGGTCTTGTGCATATCTACGGCGGGTAGTGTACACCATCGCGCTGCTCGCCGGCCGGCGCGCCTTGCGGCCAAGGCCCGGGCGCCGGTCGCGACTGCCCAGGCAGCGCGCGCCACGGTCCTTGCCCCGGTGCGCGACTCGCGCACAATGGGCGCAGCATGATCCGAGTGCCGATGACCAGTGCCGTGCAGATCCTTCGCCCGCTCGCGACCAGCGTGCTGGCCGCGGCCCTGCTTGCCGGCTGCGCGACGCGTGCCGTGGACGTGCGCCCGGAGCCGGCCAACCCGGCCGACTTCGCCGGCTGGTCGTGCAGCCACATCGACGACGAACTCGACACCGTGCAGCAGCGCGCGGCCGACGTCGCCTATGCGGTGGACGAACGCGCCGGCAACAACATCCTGGCGCTGGGCGTGGGCGTGTCCGTTTTCTGGCCGGCCCTGCTGGCGATGCGGCCGGCGGGGCTGGAAGCGGCCGACCTGGCACGCCTGAAAGGCCGCTACGAGGCGCTGCGCGTCGCCGCCCGGGACCGTGGCTGCCCGCCACCGGAGGCGGGGCTGACGGCCGCGGCGGCGGCGCGCCTGCCCGTGGCCGTGGGCGACCGGCTGGTCTACGAAGACCGCGCCGCACCCCGTCTGCCCGCGGTGCCCTGGGCCTTGCGCTTGACCGCGCTGCGCCGCGGCGAGCTGGAATTCGAGCTCGAATCCAGCGCCGGCGGCACGTGGCGGCAGGACCGCGCCGGCAACGTGGTGCAGGCGCCCGACGGCTCTCTGCAGTGGCACCGCCTGCTGCGCGGCGAAATGGCGCTCGGGCAGGTGGTGGCCGGTGACATGGTCGTTGCCGGCGACCCGCTGGCGCGCGCCCGGCTGCGTGGCCAGGTGATGGCGTTGGGCGCGCAGACCGTGGCCGAGCACCACTTCGACGCCGCGGTGATCGAGCTCTTCGGCGACGCCCAGCAAGGCGAGGCCTACACGCGGGTCGACGGAGCGATCGTCGTCGACCGCGCCAGCGGCGTGCTGCTGCGCCTGGACCTGCGCAGCGCCCATCCCAGCTTCGCGCTGCAGCGGCGCCTGGTGCGGGTCGAATCCGCGCCGCGCTGACACACAGTTCTTTACCTGGAGCGCACATCCCCGTTACGGCGGCCGCGCAACATCCTTCTCATCGTGAAACCACCAGGAGATGTGATGCAACACCCGACACCCCAAGCCAAGCACCCCGCCCGAGCCCTGGCTCAGCGCCCGCTGCGGCTGCTGGTCGCCACCGCGGTCCTCGCGCTGGCGGGCGGCCTCGTGCACACGGCGACCGCTGCGCCGAACGGCGACCACGGCGGTCGCGGCGCCATGACAGCGATGGCCGGTGGCCTGGGCGGTATGGCCATGGCACACCCGCGGCAGATGGATCGTTTGTTCGACCGCATCGGCGCCAGCGCCGAACAACGGGCCCAGATCAAGCAGATCATGGACGCCGCGCGCACCGATCTGAAGGCGCAACGCGAAGCTGGCCGCTCATTGCGCGAGCAGAGCCAGGCGCTGTTCACGCAGCCGACGGTCGATGCCAACGCTGCCGAAGCGCTGCGCCAGCAGATGCTGGCCCAGCACGACCAGGCCAGCAAGCGCACGCTGCAGGCGCTGATCGACGTCAGCCGCGTGCTCACGCCCGAGCAGCGCAAGGCGATCGCCGATCGCATGTCCGAGCGGCGCGCCCGCATGGAGCGCCACCGCGCGGAGCGCGGCACGGCCGCCAAGCCGACGCGCTGAGCGGGCGCACCCTGCAGGCCGTCGTTCCGAGCACGGGCTCGGGCGGCCTGTTCTGCCCCGGTCCGCAAGGTCCGGGGCACACTGTGCTGCTGGCGAGGCAACCGAAGGGACCTGGAACGCGATGAGTCGACTGCTGCTGATCGACGACGACCTGCGCCTCACCGACATGGTGGGCGGCTACCTGCGCCACAACGGTTTCGAGGTCGACACCGCCGGAACGCTGGCCGCCGGCCGCGAGCGCCTCATGCAGGACAACTACGACGCGCTGGTGCTGGACCTCATGCTGCCCGACGGCGACGGCCTGGACTACACACGCGAACTGCGCAGCCAGCCGCGCACGCGGCGGCTGCCGCTGCTCATGCTCACCGCGCGCGGCGAGCCCACCGACCGCATCGTGGGCCTGGAGATCGGTGCCGACGACTACCTGGGCAAACCCTTCGAGCCGCGCGAGCTGCTGGCGCGCGTGAAGGCGCTGCTGCGGCGCGCCGCGCCCGATGGCGCCGACGACGCCGTGCTGTCCTTCGGCCGCCTGGAGGTCGACCTCGGCGCTCGGCAGGCACGGCTCGACGGCCGTCCCTGCGACCTCACCAACCACCAGTTCGAACTGCTCACGGTGCTGGCGCGCAGCCCCGGGCGCGTGCTGTCGCGCGGCCAGATCATGGACGCGCTCAAGGGCCACCCGCTGGAGGCCTTCGACCGCAGCATCGATGTCCACATTTCACGCATCCGTGCCGTCATCGAGGACGACCCCAAGTCACCGCGGCGCGTGTTGACGGTGCGCGGCACCGGCTATGTCTTCGCCAGGAAGCAGGACGCCGAGTAGTGACCGTGCACGCCACGGCCCACGGTCTTCGGCCCGCCCCACCGCCCGGGGCAGCCGCGCCGAGGCGTCGGCCTGCCGCACGCTGAAGCCGTGCGTTCGCTGTACCTGCGCATCTACGTCACCGTGGTGGCGGCGCTGGCGCTGTTTGCGCTGATCGCCGGCGCGCTGATGCACTACCAGCTCGGCGAGCAGCGTGCGCAGGCCGAGAGCGCCGCGCGCGACCGCGTCGAGGCCTGGGCCGAGCTACTGCAGCGCGAGCTGCCGCCGGCCGACGCGTCGCCGGCAGCACAAGAGGAAGCGCTGCGCGACTGGGCGCAGCGGCTGCGCTTGCCGATGGCGCTGGACGACGCCGCCGGCCGGCGCATCGCCGCCACCGAAAGTTTCCTGCGGCGCAGCCTCGACCGGCCGGAGATGGAGCAGCGGCTGCGTTCGATCAAGCTCGACGACGGGCGCACCTTGTGGGTGTCCAGGCTGGGCGCCCTGCGCGGCCCCCCAGGCCCCCCTCGGCCGGGGCCGAGCGGGCGCTGGCCGCAGCCGCGCGGCTGGCCCGACGGGGTTGGCCTGGTGGCGCTGTTTGCCGGTCTGTTCCTGGCCGTGGCCGGCGGCGTCTGGCCGGTCGTGCGCCGACTGACACGCCGGCTCGAGGCCCTGAAGCAGGGCGTCGAGTCGTTCGGCGCCGGTGCGCTGCATGAGCGCGTGGCCGAGGACGGGCGCGACGAAGTGGCGGCCCTGGGCGCCAGCTTCAACCGCGCCGCCGCGCGCATCGAGACGCTGCTGCGCTCGCACCAGAGCCTGCTGGCCAACGCCAGCCACGAACTGCGTTCGCCGCTGGCGCGGCTGAAAATGGCGCTGGCGATGATCGAGGACGCGCCACCGGCGCAGCGGCCGGCCCTGCGCAAGGAGATCGACACCGACATCGCCGAGCTCGACGCGCTGGTCGAGGAGGTGCTGCTGACGAGCCGGCTCGACGCCGCGGCGGCATTGGACGTGCGCGAGCCCGTGGCCCTACTGGCGGTGGCGGCCGAGGAGGCCGCACGCGTCGGCGCGCGGGCGCTGGGCGACGACGTGCAGGTGCCGGGCGACGAGCGGCTGCTGCGCCGTGCGGTGCGCAACCTGCTCGAAAACGCGCACCGCTACGGCGGCGACGAGGTCGAGGTCAGCACCCGCGTGCTGCCGGCGGGCGGCGGGCGTGTCGAACTGCGCGTCTGCGACCGCGGCCCGGGCGTGCCCGAGGCCTACCGCGAGCGCATCTTCGAGGCCTTCTTCCGGCTGCCCGGGCATGCCGAGCGCGAGGGCGGTGTCGGGCTGGGCCTGTCGCTGGTGCGCCAGATCGCCGAACGCCACGGCGGCCAGGTGCGCTGTGAGCCGCGTGCCGGCGGCGGCAGCTGCTTCGTGCTCGAACTGCCGGCGGCGTGACCGCCAGGCTTGCGTGTCAGGCCGCGGGGCGCCGCCCCCGCTGGCGGAAGGCCCAGGCCATCAAGCCGGTGAGCAGCACCCCGGCGAGCACCAGCCCGAGCGTCGACGCGAACCAGAAGCCGGGTGCACCGCGCAGTGCCACCGGCACGCCGCCAGTGACGTTGAAGGCCAGCAGGTAGCCCCCGCCCATGCCCACGCCCCACAACGCGGCGACGAAGATCAGCACCGGAACGGCCGTGACCTTGTAGGCGCGCAGCACGAAGGCGGCGATGGTCTGCGCGGCATCGGCAATGTGGAACACCGCCACCCAGGCCAGCAGCGGCAGCGCCGCGGCAATGACTGCCGCATCTCGCGTGTACAGACCGACGATCGGCGCGCGCGCCAGCAGCACCGCCAGACCCAGCACCGTGGCGACGCCGCAGCCGATGACGAGCCCGTGCCAGGACAGACGGCGCGCGTCGTCGACGGCGCCGCCGCCGATGCGCTGTGCCGCCAGTGTCATGGTCGCATTGGCCAGCGCCAGCGGCACCATGAACAACAGCGACACCAGGTTGGCCGCGATCTGGTGGCCGGCCACCGGCGTCGTGCCCAGGCGCGAGATGAACAGCGCCATCGAACTGAAGCCGGTGACCTCGACCAGGATCGCCGCACCCATCGGCAGCCCCAGCCTGAGCTGGGCGCGCAGCGCGCTGCGGTCGGGCCGGTCGAGGCCGCGGCCGGTGATCGCGTAGGGGGCGTAGAACGGGTCGCGCCGCACCAGCCACAGGGCAGCCAGCAGCTGCGACCACATCGCAATCGCCGTGGCGATGCCGCAGCCGACGACCCCCAGCGCGGGCAGCCCGAGCGCCGGCATGCCGAACACCAGTGCCGCCGACAAGGGCGCCTTCAAGGCCAGGCCGCCGAGCTGCAGCGCCATCACCGCCTTGGGCCGCGACACCGCGGTGTTGAAACCGCGGTAGACGGTGAACAGCAGCGACGCCGGCAAGGAGAAAGCCAGCGCGAGCAGGTAGCCGCGCACCTTGCCCGCCACCTCCGGTCCGGCCTGGGCCAGCGCCAGGAAGGGCGCCGGGAAGGCCAGCAGCGCACTGCCCAACAGCGACAGCGTCGCCGCCACCCACACCGCCTGGTGCACCTGCCGGCCGGCATCGGCGGCGCGGCCGGCGCCGTGCAGGTGACCGACGATCGGCGACAGCGCCAGCACGACGCCCATGAAGCCGATGAAGATGGTGATGTAGGCCGCCGCGCCGACGGCCAGCGCGGCCAGGTCGGCGGCCGATGCGCGTGCCACCAGCAGCGTGTCGATGGTGCCGAAGGCCAGCACCGAGACCTGGCCCACGAACACCGGCCAGGCCAGCGGCGCGATGTGCCGGGCGCTGTCGGCGAGCGTGGCCCGCGGGCCGACGGGCAAGGCCGTCCCGCCGGCAGCGCTCGGTCCGGCGCTCAAGACCGGCCCGCCGGTGGCTGGGCTTGGCTGAAGACGGCCGGGCTCGGGTGGTCGACGCCGCTGGCCAGACGCGCGCGCTCGGCGTAGCGGTTGAAGCGCCAGGCCGTGCCTTCCATCGTGATGCGGCGCCAGACGGCGCGCTTGTGCACCGGGCCGTACTCGGTCCAGCGCTGCACCTCCTCGAAGGTGCGGCCGCAGCCCTTGCAGACGGCGTCGCCCTGGCTGGTCGAGCAGATCGCGATGCAAGGCGCGTCCGGCGTGCTGGCGTACCAGTCCAGCCAGGCCTGACTGGCGCGGGCCGTCAGCGTCGGCTCGTCGCACAGCGTTTCGTGGTGGTAGACCATCAGCGCGTAGACCTCGGCCAGCGCCCGCACCTCGGCGCAGGCCGTGATGCCGTCGGGTGACGGTGAACGCTCGCGCCACCAGTTGATCGCGGCTTCGATGTCGGTGATGTGGATGCCTGCCATGCCTGCCGGGTGCGACCGGGGTCGCCGGGGGCCCGCAGTTTACCCAGCGCCTGCGGCGGCCCGGCCGGCGGTTCGTCATAGCATCGGCCGTTCGAGCCGCTGGCGCGCCACGACGGCGCCGGGGTCGCGCCCACCCGATGACATCCGACACCCGAACCGGCATCACGCCCGGCCTGCTGGTCCTGCACGGCAACCGCGCCGAGGTGCTGGCCGAGGCCGTGTTCGAGTGGCTGCGCCGGCATCCGCTGCAGCCACTGGAGGAAGAGATCTTCCTGGTGCAGAGCAACGGCGTCGCCGAGTGGCTGAAGACCAGCCTGGCCACGCACGACGGCATCTGCGCCGCCACCCGCGTCGAGCTGCCGGCGCGTTTCCTGTGGCGCGCCTACCGGCAGCTGCTGGGCCGCGAGGCGGTGCCGGCGCAGTCGGCGCTGGACGAGCTGCCGCTGACCTGGCGCCTGATGCAGCTGCTGCCGACGCTGCTGGCAAGGCCGGGTTTCGAGCCTGTCGCCGGTTTCCTGCACGGCGGTGACGCGAGCCGCCGGCTGCAACTGGCGCAGCGGCTGGCCGACCTCTACGACCAGTACCAGGTCTATCGCGGCGACTGGCTGCAGGCCTGGGAACAGGGGCGCGACGTGCTGCCGCGCCTGCCGGGCCAGCCGGCGGAGGCCTTGCCCGCCGACCAGTCGTGGCAGGCGGCGCTGTGGCGCGAGCTGCTGGCGGCGCTGGGCGCGCCGGAACGCGCCGCGATCCGGCCGCGCCTGCAGCAGCGTTTCGTTGCCGCGCTCGACGCCGGTGCGCGGCCGCAGACACCGCTGCCGCGCCGCGTCGTGCTGTTCGGCATGACGCACGTGCCGATGCAGACCCTGCAGGCGCTGGCGGCGCTGTCGGCGCGCTGCCAGGTGCTGCTGGCCGTGCCCAACCCCTGCCGCTACCACTGGGCCGACATCATCGACGGCCGCGAGCTGCTGCAGATGGCGCGCCGCCGCCACCCGCTGCGGCAGGGTCTGGACCTGGCCGCCGTGGGGCTGGAGGAGATGCACGGCCATGCGCACCCGCTGCTGGCCGCCTGGGGGCGCCAGGGGCGCGACTTCGTGCGCCAGCTCGACGCCTTCGACGACGCGCTGGCGGCGCAGCAGCGCTTCGCGCTCACGCGCGTCGACCTGTTCGACGACGGACCGGGCACGACGCTGCTGCAGCAGGTGCAGGCGCGCATCCGCGACCTGGTGCCGCTGCACGAGCATGCGGTGATCAATGCCACCGCGGCCATCGACGCCGCCGACCGCTCGATCGTCTTCCACGTCGCGCACAGCGCGCAGCGCGAGGTCGAGATCCTGCACGACCAGCTGCTCGAACTGCTGGCGCAGCCGCCGCTCGGGCGGCCCCTGCAGCCGCGCGACATCGTCGTCATGGTGCCCGACATCGAAGCTTACGCGCCGGCGATCCGCGCCGTGTTCGGGCAGCTGCCGCGCGGCGATGCGCGCTTCATTCCGCACGACATCGCCGACCTCGACGACCGCGGCCACGACCCGCTGCTGGTGGCGCTGGAGTGGCTGCTGGGGCTGCCGCAGCGGCGTTGCGGGCTGGCCGAGATCCGCGACCTGCTCGACGTGGCGGCGGTGGCGCAGCGTTTCGGCCTCGCGGCCGCGGACCTGCCGCGCCTGGCCCAGTGGATGCAGGGCGCCGGCGCGCGCTGGGGTCTGCACGCCGAGCACCGCGCCGCGCTCGACCTCGCCGCCTGCGGTGAGCAGAACAGCTGGTTCTTCGGGCTGCGGCGCATGTTGTTGGGCTACGCCGTGGGGGAGGGCGCGGGCGCAGCCATGGCCTTCCAGGGCATCGAGCCGTACGCCGAGGTCGGCGGACTCGAGGCCGCACTGGCGGGGTCGCTGGCCGACCTCGTCGAGGCCTTGAACCACTGGTTCGAACAGGCACGCGCCAGCGCCACGCCGGCGCTGTGGGCCGAGCGCGGCCGCGCGCTGCTGCGGGCCTTCTTCGACCCCGTCGACGAGCGCGACCGCGCCACGGTGGCGGCCTTGCACGACGCCCTGGGCGACTGGCTCGAGGCCTGTGCCGCGGCCGGCTTCGAGCAGGCCGTGGACCTGGCGGTGGCGCGCGAGGCCTGGCTGTCGGGGATCGACGCGACCGGCCTCGGCCGCCGCTTCCGCGCCGGCGGCGTCACCTTCTGCACGCTGCTGCCGATGCGCGCCATTCCCTTCGAGGTGGTGTGCCTGCTGGGCATGAACGACGGCGACTACCCGCGCCGCGGCAGCCGCAGCGACTTCGACCTCATGGCCCGGCCCGGCCACCAGCGGCCGGGCGACCGGTCGCGCCGCGACGACGACCGCCAGCTCATGCTCGAAGCCGTGCTGTCGGCGCGGCGCGTGCTGTATGTCGGCTGGACCGGCCGCAGCGTGCGCGACAACAGCGAGCAGCCGCCGTCGGTGCTGGTGTCGCAGCTGCGCGACTACCTGGCCGCCGGCTGGGGCAGCGCCTTGCTGGGTCCGCGCACCACCGAGCACCCGCTGCAGCCGTTCAGCCGCCGCTACTTCGAGCTTGCGCAACCGGCGTTGGCCGGAGAAGTCGGCCCGCCCTTGTTCAGCCACGCGCGGGAATGGCGGGCGGCCTACGCCGAGCCGGCCGCCGCCGCGGCCGGTGCTGCCGCTGCCGCGCCGCCGCTGGCTGCCGATTCGGCCACCGCAGCGCCGGTGACGGTGGCCCTGCTGGCCACTTTCCTCAGGAACCCGGTGAAGGACTACTTCCGCCGTCGCCTGAGCGTGGTCTTCGCCGACGACGAGGCAGCGGCCGACGACGACGAGCCTTTCGCCGTCGCCGGGCTGGGCGAATACGCGCTGATGCAGGAGCTGGTCGACACGCTGCAGCGTGGGCTCGAATGCGCGCCGGTGGCCGGCCTGACCGACCGGGTGGCGGCCGAGGTGGCGCGCCTGCAGCGCGCCGGCCGGCTGCCGATGGCCGCGCCCGGCCGGCGCGCCGCGGTGGCGCTGGCGGCCGCCCTGCAGCCGATGCTGACGTGCTGGCAGGCGCTGCAGGCGAGGTATGCGCAGCACCTTCCAGACCAGCCGCTGCGTTTCGCGCACGAGGCGCTGGTGCTCGACGACTGGCTCGGTGGCCTGCATGCCGCGGCCGACGGCGCAGCCACGGCCTGGCTCGAACTGGTCCCCGGCAAGCTGTGCGCCGACCCCAAGAAGGGCAGCGTGCGCCCCGAGCGCCTGCTCGGCGCCTGGGTGCGCATGCTGGCCGCCAGCGCCAGCGGCGTGGTGGCCTGCGGTGTCATCGTCGGCCGCGATGCCTGCGTCACGGTCCAGCCCTGGCCGCAGGCCCGGGCGTCGGCGGCGCTGGCCGAGCTGATGCAGACCCGCCACGACGGCCTGTACGGCAGCGCCGCGCCCTTGCCGCTGGCGCCGCGCACGGCACTGGCGCTGGTGCAGCAGGCACGCGACGTGGCCATCGTCTATGAAGGCAGCGAGTTCACGCCCGGGCGGCCGGGCGAGGTCGCGCAAGCCTGCTTGGCGCGTCAGTACCCGGACTACGCGGCGCTGCGCGCCGACGGGCGTTTCGAGACCCTGGCGCAGCGCGTCTACGGGCCCATGGCCGAGTGGATCGCGAAGGACGTGGTGCTGGCGCTGCATGTCGGCGCCGAGCCCGATGCCGCTGGAGTCGCCTTCGATGGTTGAGACGCTGCAGCCTGCGAGCCTGCCGCTGTGGGGCAGCCGCCTCATCGAAGCCAGCGCCGGCACGGGCAAGACCTGGACCATCGCCGCGCTGGTCCTGCGGCTGGTGCTGGGCCATGGTGGCGAAGCGGGCTACGGCCGCCCGCTGCTGCCGGCCGAGATCCTGGTCATGACCTTCACGCGCGCGGCGACACGCGAGCTGTCGGACCGCATCCGCGCCCGCCTGCTCGAAGCCGCACGTTGTTTCCGCGGCGAAGCGTTGCCCGCGACGGGCGACGAGCTGCTCGCCGAGCTGCTTGCGGCCTACCCGGCGGGCATGGCACGCACCGGCGCAGCGTGGCGCCTGGGCGTGGCCGCCGAGAGCATGGACGACGCCGCGGTGCACACCATCGACGCCTGGTGCCAGCGCATGCTGCGCGAACACGCCTTCGACAGCGGCTGCCTATTCGACGAAGAACTGGCCGCCAACGAAAGCGCCGTGCTGGCCGAAGCGGCGCGCGACTACTGGCGGCAGCAGCTCTACCCGCTGCCCGCCGACGCGCTGGAGGCGGCGCTCGCGGTGTGGGGCGGCGTCGACGCGTTGGCCCGCGACGTGCAGCCGTTCGTCGAGCACGACCTGCCGGCCGGCGCGGGCGCTGGCAGCCTGGGCGAGCTGGTCATCCGGCTGCGGGACGAACGCGGCGCCAGGGTGGCCGGGCTCAAGGCGGGCTGGGCCGAGCGGGCGCGCCAGATGCAGGACTGGCTGGACCGTCACTGCGCCGCCGCCGAGGGCCTGTTCGACAAACGCAAGTTGAAGCAGAAGGACTACACGAGGTGGCTGGCCGCGCTGGCGGCATGGGCCGGCGACGCGCAGGCCGAGTGGCCCGATATCAAGCTCGGTGCCACGCGCCTGACGCCGGCGGGCCTGCAGGGTGCGCTGAAACCCGGCGCCGGCGTTACGCTGCCCTTGCTGTTCGACGCCTTCGCGTCATTGATGCAGGCGCTGGCCGCCCTGCCGTCGCCGGCGCCGGCGCTGCGCCTGCACGCCGCTGCGTGCATCCAGCGGCGCCTGGCCGAACTCAAGCAGCAGGCCGGCAGCTTCGGCTTTGCCGACCTGCTGCGCCGCCTGGACCAGGCGCTGGACGCCGCGCACAACGGCGCCAAGGCCGAGCGGCTACGCCAGCGCATCCTGGCGCAGACCCCGGTGGCCTTGATCGACGAATTCCAGGACACCTCGCCGCTGCAGGCGCGCATCTTCGACCGCCTCTACCGCATCGACGACAACGCGCGCGACACCGCGCTGCTGCTGATCGGCGACCCCAAGCAGTCGATCTACGGCTTTCGCGGCGCCGACATCCACAGCTACCTGGCCGCGCGCCGCGCCACCGCCGGGCGCCACTACATGCTGGACACCAACCACCGCTCGACACAGGCGCTGGTGGCGGCGGTGAACCAGGTCTTCGGGCGCGCCGAGGCGCGGCCCGGCGAGGGCGCCTTCATGTTCCGCGCCGCCGGTGGCGAGCCAGCCGACGACCCGCTGCCCTTCGTGCCGGTGCAGGCGCACGGCCGCGAAGAATCGTTCGTCACCGCCGACGGACCCGCGGCCGCCGTCACGCTGGCGCTGGACAGCGAACTGCAGGACACCCGGACCCACCTGCGCCTGTTCGCCGAGCGTTGCGCCGAGCGCATCGTGACCCTGCTCAACGACGCCGGCGCCGGTTTCCAGCACGCCACGCGGGGCCTCACGCGCCTGCGGCCGGCCGACATTGCCGTGCTCGTGCGCAACGGCCGCCAGGCGGGGGCCGTGCGCCAGGCGCTGCGCCGCCGCGGCGTGGCGTCGGTCTACCTGTCGGACAAGGACTCGGTGCTCCGCAGCGCCGAGGCGCGCGACCTGCTGCGCCTGCTGCAGGCGGTGGCCTCGCCGCTGGACGCACGGCTGGCGCACGCCGCGCTGGCCACGCGCACGCTGGGCCTGTCGCTGGCCGAACTGGAGCAGCTGGCCGCCGACGACGAGGCCTTCGAGACACGCAGCGAGCAGTTGCGACAGCTGCACGCGGTCTGGCAAGGGCAGGGCGTGCTGGCGATGCTGCGGCGGGCGCTGCACCTGCTGGGCCTGCCGGGGCGCTGGCTGGCGGCGTCGAACGGCGCCGACGGTCCTGCCGAGGTTGACGCGGGGGGCGAACGCCGCCTGACCAACGTCCTGCACCTGGCCGAACTGCTGCAGGCGGCGAGTGCCCGGCTCGACGGCGAGCAGGCGCTGATCCGCTGGCTGGCCGCGCAGACGCAGGGCGACGGCGGCGCCGGCGACGAGCAGGTGGTGCGACTGGAAAGCGATGCCGACCTCGTCCAGGTGGTCACGGTGCACAAGTCCAAGGGCCTGGAATACGCGCTGGTCTTCCTGCCCTACGCGGCCAGTTTCCGCGGCGTGGACAAGACGCGCACGTCGCATGTCTGGCTGGCCGATGGCGGGGGCGGGCGCAGGCTGCACCTGCAGTTGTCCGCCGAGATCGTCGCCGCGGCCGACCGCGAGCGGCAACGCGAGGACCTGCGCCTGCTCTATGTCGCGCTGACGCGCGCCCGGCACGCCTTGTGGCTGGGTCTGGCGCCGCTGAGGGTGGGCGCGAGCCCGGACTGCACCTGGCACCGCAGCGCCGTCGGCTACGTGCTGGGCGGCAGCGTGCCGACCGACGCCGCGGGCTGCGCTGCCCAGGCCGAAGCGCTGGCGCAGGCCGTTCCCGGCATCGTCGTCGAGCCGCCCCGGGACGCCGCGCACACGCTGCTGCGCGCGCGCAGCGAGGTGCGGCCCTTGCGGCCGCTGCGGCCTTATGCCGCCAGCTTCGAGCGACGCTGGTCGATCGGCAGCTTCACCGCGCTGGTGCGCGCGCTGCCCGGGTCGGTGAGCGTGGCCGCGGCGCGCGACGACGAAGTGCCTGCGCCGGTCGCTGCGCTGAATGACAGCGTGGACGCCGGCGGCACGCTGGCGGACACCGCCGCCGCGCTGCCGAGCGCGCGGCGACCCGCTGCCGTAAGCAGCGCGGCCTGGCACGATTTCCCGCGTGGTGCCGTGCCAGGCAGCTTCCTGCACGACCAGCTCGAATGGCTGGCCGGCGAGGGCTTCGCGCTGAACACGTCGCCCGAACTGCAGCAGCAACTGCAGCGCCGCTGCGAACAGCAGGGCTGGGGAAACCAGGCGGGCGCGGTGCGGGTCTGGCTCGGCGCGGTGCTCGACACCGAGCTGCCTGCGGTGGGGGCGCCGCTGTCGGCAATCGATCGGCTGCTGCCGGAGATGGAGTTCTGGTTCCCGAGCGACGGGCTGGTGGCCAGCCGCGTCGACGCGCTGTGCCGCACGCACCTGCTGGCCGGTGCGGCGCGCCCGGCGCTGCCCGAACGTGAACTGCGCGGCATGCTGATGGGTTTTGCCGACCTGGTGTTCGAACACGGCGGCCGCTGGTGGGTGCTGGACTACAAGTCCAACGCGCTGGGGCCGGCCGATGCCGACTACACGCCCGCGGCACTGCAGGCCGCGATGGCCGAACACCGCTACGACGTGCAGGCCGCGCTCTATCTGCTGGCGCTGCACCG
>CAYJOA010000012.1:0-20265 GCA_964371495.1 uncultured Rubrivivax sp. | reverse complement strand
CGGCTGGCTGCGTCGCCTGGACGTCGCCTTCGCCCGCTTCGTGCTCGAGCTGTGCCCCGGGACCGCGGCATCGGTGGTGATGGCTGCCGCGATGACGGCACACCTGGAAGGGCGCGGCCACAGCTGTCTGCCGATCGACGAGCTGCTGGACGACGCCGCCGCGCTGCTCGGCTGGCCGGCGGCCGCGCAGGACGCGTGGCACGCGCTGATGCCGCACGGGCCGACCCGGGCTGCCGATTGGCTCGCCGTGCTGCAGTCCAGCCCGCTGGTATGGGTCGACGACCCGGCCGGCAACCAGGCCGACACGGGCAGCCAGACGCCGCTGGTGCTGCGCGGCTCGCGGCTGTACCTGCGCCGCTACTGGCGCTTCGAGCAGCGCGTGGCGGCGCAGGTGCTGCAGCGCACGGCGGCGCCGCTGGCGGTGGACGACGTGGCTGCGCGGCGCTGGCTGGACCGACTGTTCCCGCCGACCGAGACGCCGGGGATGGACTGGCAGAAGCTGGCCTGCGCGCTGGCCTTGCGCGGCCGCCTGACCATCGTCACCGGCGGCCCGGGCACCGGCAAGACCTTTACGGCGGCACGGCTGCTGGCGCTGCTGTACGCCGTCGACGCGGCGCCCGAGCGGCTGCGCGTGGCGCTGGCCGCACCCACCGGCAAGGCCGCGGCGCGGCTGAAGCAGTCGATCGACGCCGCGCTGGCCGGCCTGCAGCAGCGCCTGGGCGAGACGCTGGCGCTGCAGCAACTGGCCACGCACATCGGCCCGGCGCGCACGCTGCACGCGCTGCTGGGCGCGCGACCGGACACACGGCGCTTGCGCCACGATGCCGCGCACCCGCTGGCGCTGGACGTGGTCATCGTCGACGAAGCGTCGATGGTGCACCTGGAGATGATGGCCGCGCTGCTGGACGCGCTGCCGCCCACGGCACGCCTGATCCTGCTCGGCGACAAGGACCAGCTGGCCTCGGTGGAGGCCGGCGCCGTGCTCGGTGAGTTGTGCCGCGATGCCGAGCAGGGGCGCTATGCGCCGGAAACGGCGGACTTCGCGCTGGCAACCACCGGGCAGGCGATCCCCGCCGCCTGTCTGTGCGCCGGTCCGCCGCTGGCGCAGCAGACGGTGATGCTGCGCGAGAGCCGCCGTTTCAGCGGCGCCATCGGCGAACTGGCCATGGCCGTCAACCGCGGCGACAGCCATGCCGCGCTGGCGCTGCTGCGCGACGCGCCGGGGCCGGCGCTGCACTGGCTCCGGACCCCGTCACCGGCGGCGCTGGTGCGGCTGGCGCTGGCCGGACGCGCCGGCGCCGCGGGCGGCCACGACGGTTTCCTGCAGGCGGTGCAGTGCCGGCCGGCCGGCGCCGGCGCAACCGACTTCGAAGCCTGGGTGCACGCCGTGCTCGCCGCCTTCGACCGCTTCCGGTTGCTGTGTGCCCTGCGTGACGGCGAGTGGGGCGCCGCAGGTCTGAACGTCGCCGTCGTACGCGCCCTCGTTGCCGCCGGGCGGCTGACCCGGCACGGCGACTGGTACGAAGGCCGGCCGGTGCTGGTGACGCGCAACGACCCCGGCCTGGGTGTCTTCAACGGCGACATCGGCATCACGCTGCGACCCGCCAACCCGGGGGCGCCTTTGCGTGTGTACTTCCTGGACGGCGAGCGGCTGCACTCGGTGGCGGCCAGCCGGCTGTCCAGCGTCGAGACCGCCTACGCGATGACGGTGCACAAGAGCCAGGGTTCGGAGTTCGAGCACGCCGTGCTGGTGCTGCCGCCGCAAGCCAGCGCGGTGCTGACGCGCGAGCTGGTCTACACCGGCATCACGCGCGCCCGGTTGTCGTTCACGTTGGCCAGCGCCAGCGCCCAGGTCTTTGCCACGGCACTGGCGCAGCGCACGCGGCGAGCCAGCGGTTTGCTCGAGCGCCTGGGTCGAGGGGGCAGTGTGGCCGCGTCGTGATGCGGGTGCCCGGCAGGCGCCGGCAGGCGGCACGAAGCAGGCAGAATCCACGACGGCCCAGCCGCATCGCAGCGATTCCATCCGACCATGAAAGTGAACTCCAGCGTGACGACGCACTGCCGAGGCGCCGACCGCCACGCGGGTTTGCAGGCCCGAGGGGCCTGCCGATGAGCCGGGACCCGACGACGGCCGACGCGCTGCCGGCGTTGCGCAGCCTGGTGGTCAAGGACCGTGTCGGCCTCGGCGGGCTGCCTGCCGCACAGCAGTCGCTGGCGCTGGCGCTGGCCTGGGCGGGTCTGCCGGCCGGCGTCACGTGCAAGGAGCGCGAGGTCAACGAAGGGCTCAAGGCGCAGCTGGCCGGCGCGGTGGCCTTCCTGGACACCGACCATGTCGAACTGCGGCGCTGGCTCGTCGATGCCGGCTGGCTGGCGCGCGACGGTTATGGGCGGGAATACCGGGCGGTTGCGGTCGAGGCCTTGACGGCCAGCCAGCAGGCGCTGGTCGCATCGATGACGCAGGCGCTGGCGGGCCAGGATGCCGCCGCCTGGGTGACCGAACAGCGCGCACGACACCAGGCCCACCGCGACGCGCGGCGGCGCGAGTGGCAGGCCGGCCAGGGGCGTTCGCCGTGACCGTCGAAGCCGACGAGTACGGCATGCGCCTGGCGCTGGACCAGGCGCACAACGCCTGGCTGGTGGGCGAGGTGCCGGTGGGTGCGGTGATCCTGCGCCGCACGGACGAAGGGGTGCAGGTCGTCGCCACCGGCTACAACCGGCCGATCACCACGCACGACCCGACCGCGCACGCCGAGATCGTGGCGCTGCGCCACGCCGCCACGTTGCTGGCGAACTACCGGCTGCCCGAGTGCGAGCTGTACGTGACGCTGGAGCCGTGCGCGATGTGCGCGATGGCACTGTTGCATGCCCGCTTCAAGCGTGTCGTCTTCGGCGCCCCCGACCCCAAGACCGGCGCCGCAGGCTCGGTGCTGGACCTGTTCGCCGAGCCGCGGCTCAACCACCAGACCGAAGTCGTCGGCGGTGTGCTGGCCGAGTCCTGCGGCGCGCTGTTGCGCGACTTCTTCGCCGAGCGCCGCGCGCAGCAGCGGGTTGACCGCCCGGCGCCCGCAGCAGCCGCCGCCGAACCCATTCCGGCCGGCGAGGCGATCGAGATCGAGCCGCCGCCGGCGCCCCTTCGATGAAGCCCGACATGACCCTGCTGACGCTCTTCACCCCCGCCGGCGTGGTGCCGCACGCCGCGCCGCTGCGACTGGCACTGCGCCGCCTGCGCGCGCTCGGCTTCGATGCACGGCTCGACGACAGCGCCTTGGCGCGCCAGCAGCGCTTCGGCGGCGACGACGAGACGCGGCTGGCGGCCGTGCACCGCGTCGCCGAACAGGCGCCGGCCATCGCCATGGCCACGCGCGGCGGCTATGGCCTGACGCGGCTGCTCGACCAGGTGCGCTGGAAGCTGCTGGCGCGCAGCGTCGAGCGCGGCACGCGCTGGGTCGGCCACAGCGACATGACGGTGCTGCAGCTGGGCCTGCTCGCGCACACCGGTTGCGGCAGCTGGGCCGGGCCGATGGCGCTGGACGACTTCGGACGTGCCGATGATGCCGGCGGCGTCGACGAGGTCACGCGCGACTGCTTCGCCGAAGCGATGGCCGGCGAACTGGAAGCCGTGGGCTTCCGCACCGAGCCCGGCTTCGACGGCCTCGGCGTCAAGGGGCTGCTGTGGGGCGGCAACCTGACGATGTTGTGTTCGCTGCTGGGCACGAAACACTGGCCCGAGGTGAAGAACGGCATCCTGTTCCTGGAGGATGTCAACGAGCACCCCTATCGCATCGAACGGCAACTGTTGCAGTTGCACCAGGCCGGCGTGCTGGCACGGCAGAAGGCCGTCGTGCTGGGTGCCTTCAGCGCCTGGAAACCGTCGCCGCTGGACCGTGGCTACAACATGAAGAGCGCGGTGGTGCTGCTGCGCTCGCTGTCGCGTACCCCCATACTCACGGGTTTGCCGTTCGGCCATGTCCACCCCAAGGTGACGCTGCCGGTGGGGCGCCGTGTGCAACTGCTGGTCGAGGGCCGCAACGTGTTGATCGGATGGTGATGGTGGCGGCAGACCCGGTTTCGGCGCGCTGGTTCGCGTACCTGGCACGCGCCCTGAAGGCGGCGCCGCACGCGCTCGGGCGCGCGCTGCTGGCCAGCGGCACTGCCGTGCTGGCCACCGCCTGCAACAACAACCCCTGGCCCGACGAGGCCGCGGCGTCGAACACGCTGTACAGCGCGGTGGTCGAGAACTCGCCGCGGCACCTGGACCCGACGGCGTCGTACTGGTCCAACGACACGCCCTACACCTACCAGATCTACGAGCCGCCCTACGGTTACCACTACCTGAAGCGGCCGTTCCAGCTGGTGCCGAAGTCGGCGCGCGTGGTCGTCCAGCCGCGTTTCGTCGGCAAGGACGGACAGCCGCTGCCCGACGACGCGCCGGCCGAAACGGTGGCCGAAAGCATCTACGACGTGCCGATCAACCCGGGCATCCTGTTCCAGCCACACCCGGCATTCGCCAGGGACGAGCAGGGCCGCCACCGCTACCACGCCATGCAGCCGGGCGAGCTGGGGCCGCGACGCAGCCCGCTGGAGTTCGAGCACCAGGGCACGCGCGAGCTGGTGGCCGACGACTTCGTCTACGCGCTCAAGCGCCACGCCACGACGCGCATCACGACGCCGATCTTCAGCACCTTCGCCGAGTACGTCGTCGGCCTGCGCGAATACGGCGAGCTGATCAGGAAGGAGGACGCCGCGTTGCGCCAGGGCCTGGACCCGGCCAGCCTGGACAAGCCCTTCCTCGACTTCCGCCGCTGGCCGCTGGCCGGTGCGTCGGCGCCGGAGAAGCACCTGCTGCGCGTGCGCATCAAGGGCAAGTATCCGCAGTGGAGCTACTGGATGCAGATGACCTTCATGGCCCCGGTGCCGTGGGAGGCCGACGCCTTCTACGCCCAGCCCGGCATGGCCGAGCGCGGCCTCACGCTCGACACCTGGCCGGTGGGCACGGGGCCGTACATGATGGTCGAGTTCGTCAAGGACCGTCGCCATGTGCTGCAGCGCAACCCCAACTACCGCGGCGAACCCTACCCCTGCGAGGGCATGCCCGGCGACAAGGAAGCCGGCCTGCTGGACGACTGCGGCAAGCCCACGCCCTTCGTCGACCGCCTGGTGTCGGTGATCGAGCGCGAGGCGGTGCCGATGCGCGGCAAGTTCCGCCAGGGTTTCTACGACGTCCAGGTCTTCGAGCGCACCGACACCGGCAAGGACTACGTGGTGGACATGCAGGACAGCGAGGAGGTGCGCAGCGAATACCTGGACAAGGGCTTCCGGCTCGAACAGTTTTCCGACGTCAACAGCTACTTCATCGGCTTCAACATGCTCGACCCCGTCATCGGCGACGGCGAGACGGCCGAGACGAAGGCGCGCAACCGCAAGCTGCGCCAGGCCATCAGCATCGCCATCGACTGGGAGGAATACGCCAAGGTCTTCCCGAAGAAGGCCGGCCCGACGGCGATGAGCCCGCTGCCGCCGGGCATCTACGGCTCGCGCGAGGGCACGCTGGAAGGCGTCAACCCGATCACGCACAGGGTGGTGGACGGCCAGGTCGTGCGGCGATCGATCGCCGAGGCGAAACAGCTGATGGTCGAGGCCGGGTATCCGAACGGGCGCGACGCGAAGACCGGCCGCCCGCTGGTGCTGAACTACGACTTCTATGCCCCGGCCACGCCCGAGCGCAAGCCCGAGATCGACTGGGTGGTGCGCCAGTTCGCCAAGATCGACATCCAGCTCGAAGTGCGCGCCACCGACAACAACCAGTTCCAGGACAAGGTGCGCAAGGGCAAGTACCAGGTGTTCTGGCTGGGCTGGAACGCCGACTACCCGGACGCCGAGAACTTCATGTTCCTGCTCTACAGCAAGGCGGGCAAGACCAAGTACGACGGCGAGAACACCTCCAACTACGACAGTGCCGAATACGACCGACTGTTCGAGCGCATGAAGTCGCTCGACGACGGGCCCGAGAAGCAGCAGCTCATCGACGCGATGGTGCGCATCGTGCGCGAGGACGCACCGTGGACGATGGGTTTCTTCCCCTATGCCTCGGCCGCGGTGCAGCAGTGGGTGCACAACAGCAAGCCGGCGATCCTGGTGCGCGACCAGGGGCGTTACCTGCGGCTGGACGTGGACCAGCGCGTCGCACGCCAGCGGCAGTGGAACCGCCCGGTGTGGTGGCCGCTGATCGGCCTGGCCGCGCTGGCGCTGCTGCTGGTGTGGGTGGCACGGCGCCAGTTGCGCCGGCGCGAGCGCACCAATGCGCGCGGCGAGGTGCTGGCGTGAAGGTGCGGCCATGCTGAACTTCATCGCCCGGCGCATCGCCTACGGCGTGCTGATCCTGCTCGGCGTCAACCTGCTGACCTTCACGCTGTTCTTCACCGTCAACACGCCCGACGACATGGCGCGGCTCAACCTGGGTGGCAAGCGCGTCACCCAGGAAGCGATCGAGAAGTGGAAGACCGAGCGCGGCTACGACAAGCCGCTGTACTTCGACGCCCGCAAGGCCGGCAGCGAGAAGCTCACCGAGACGATCTTCTGGGAGCGTTCGGTGTCGCTGTTCGCGCTGCAGTTCGGCCGCGCCGACTCGGAAAGCGCCGGCGACATCGGCCACGAGGTCGGCTCGCGCATGTGGGTCAGCCTGCAGATGGCGCTGCCGCTGTTCGTGCTGCAGGTCATTGCCAGCACGGCCTTCGCGCTGCTGCTGGTGATGTTCCGCAACTCGCGGCTGGATTTCTGGGGCGTCGTGAGCTGCGTGCTGATGCTGTCGATCAGCAGCCTGTTCTACATCATCGTCGGCCAGTACCTGTTCTCGCGCGTACTCAAGCTGGCGCCGATCTCGGGCTACGCGCCGGGGCTGGACGCGGTGAAGTTCCTCGTGCTGCCGATCGGCCTGAGCCTGCTGGCGCGGCTGGGCGGCGAGGCGCGGCTGTACCGCGCCATGTTCCTGGAGGAGATCGGCAAGGACTACGTGCGCACCGCACGTGCCAAGGGCCTGGCCGAGAGCGCCGTGCTCTACGGCCACGTGCTGCGCAACGCGCTGATCCCGATCATCACCAGCGCCGGCGCCTACCTGCCTTATGTCTTCCTGGGCAGCCTGGTGTTCGAGAGCTTCTTCGGCCTGCCCGGGCTGGGCGCCTATGTCATCGAAGCCATCGGCAAGCAGGACTTCGCCATCGTGCGCACGATGGTCTTCCTGGGCTCGCTGCTGTACATCGCGACCTACGTGCTGATCGACGTCGCCTACACCTGGGTCGACCCGCGAGTGCGGCTGGCCTGAGGACGACGCGAGATGCCCAGATTCGTACTGCTGTGGACCGACGCCGCGATCTGGCTGCTGGTGGCGGCGCTGGCCGGCTACGCGGTGATGGTCGTGCGCCGGCCGCAACTGGCCGCCAACTGGCGCAAGGTGTTCCACGACGCGCCGGCGCTGTGCTCGTCGCTGATCCTGCTGCTGTGCCTGGGCGTGACGCTGCTCGACAGCGTGCACTACCGGGCGCTGCTGCCGCCGACGGCCGGCGCGCCCGACGCCGGGCCGGCCTACGACACGAGGACGACGTCGGTGCTCGACGCCTTGCTGCAGGACCTCGTGCGTTCGCGCGAGGCGACCTATTCGCGCCCGCTGTCCTACCTGGGGTTCACCAAGGAGTCGCTGACCGTCGACGGCGAGGTCAGGCGCGTCGCGCCGCGCCTGGTCTTCGGCGGTGCGCACTTGAAGGATCCGCAGGCCGAATGGGCCGGCGACATTGCCGTTCGCGCCGCCACCGGGCTGGCCTGGGGCGCGCTGGCGGCGGTGCTGGCCAGCGCGCTGCTGGTGGCGCTGATCGCGCGCGCCTGGCGCCTGCCGCTGCGGGCGGCCTGGCAACGCATCCGCCGCCGCGAAGGGAAAGTGCCCTGGCTGGCGGCGCTGGCCACGCTGTGGGTGCTGTGCCTGCTGGCCGGCCCGGCCAGTGCGCTGTCGGGCCCCTACCACCTGCTGGGCACCGACCTCACCGGCAACGACGTGCTCTACCAGTCGCTGAAGAGCATCCGCACGGCCTTCGTCATCGGCACGCTGGCGACCGTGGCGACGCTGCCGCTGGCGGTGGTGCTGGGGGTGCTGGCGGGCTACTTCAAGGGCTGGGTCGACGAGGCCATCCAGTACCTCTATACCGTGCTGTCGTCGGTGCCCAACGTGCTGCTCATTGCGGCCTGCGTGCTGATGGTGCAGGTCTTCCTGGACAAGAACCCCGAGCTCTTCGAAACCGGCGCCGAGCGTGCCGACGTCAAGCTGTTCCTGCTGTGCGCGGTGCTCGGCCTCACCGGCTGGGCCGGCCTGTGCCGGCTGCTGCGCGGCGAGACGCTCAAGCTGCGCGAACTGGAATACGTGCAGGCCGCCAGCGCCTTCGGCGTGGGCCACGGCCGCATCATGCTGCGCCACATCTTCCCCAACGTCGCGCACCTGATGCTCATCGTCACCGTGCTCGAGTTCTCGTCGCTGATCCTGTACGAGGCGGTGCTGTCGTACGTGGGTGTCGGCGTCGACCCGTCGATGAACAGCTTCGGCGGCATGATCAACCTGGCGCGCAACGAGATGAGCCGCGACCCCGTCGTCTGGTGGAGCTTCGCCGCCGCCTTCGGCTTCATGGTCACCGTGGTGCTGGCGGCCAACCTGTTCGCCGACGGCGTGCGCGACGCCTTCGACCCGCGCGCCCGCGTCTTCCGCGCCCGGCGGCGGCCGCTGGCCGCGCGCAAGGGAGCCTGAATGCTCGACATCGACAGGCTCGTGGTCGAGCTCGAAAGCGAAAGCGGCCTCGTGCGCGCCATCGACGGCCTGCGGCTGGCCATCGAACGCGGCGAGACCTTTGCGCTGGTCGGCGAGTCCGGCTGCGGCAAGAGCATGACGGCGCTGGCGCTGATGCGCCTGCTGCCGGACAACGGTTACGTCGCCGCCGGCGACATCCACATCGGCCGCGGCCGCGATGCGGTCGACGTGCTGGGCCTGCCCGAGTCGCAGATGCGCCAGGTGCGCGGCGGCCGCATCGGCATGATCTTCCAGGAGCCGGCGACGAGCCTGAACCCGGTCATGCGCGTCGGCCGGCAGATCGTCGAGGCGATCGAGGCGCACACGCCGCTGCGCGGCGGCGAGGCGCGCGCCAAGGCCATCGACTGGCTGCGGCGCGTCGGCATCCCGGATCCCGAGAGCCGCATCGACGACTACCCCTTCCGCATGAGCGGCGGCCAGAAGCAGCGCGTGATGATTGCCATCGCGCTGGCCGCCGAACCCGACTTCCTGGTCGCCGACGAGCCGACGACGGCGCTGGACGTGACCATCCAGGCGCAGATCCTGGACCTGCTGAAGGACCTGCAGCGCGAGCAGCGCATGGGCCTGCTGCTGATCACCCACGACCTGGCGGTTGTCTCGGGCATGGCGCACCGCGTGGCGCTGATGTACGCCGGGCAGATCATCGAAGTGGCGCCGGCGGCGGAGTTCTTCACTGCGCCCAAGCACCCTTATGCACGCGCCCTGCTGCGTGCCTTGCCCGGCGGCGACCGCCGCGGCGCGCCGCTGGAGGCGATCGCCGGCACGGTGCCGCCGCTGACGCAGACCTTCGCCGGCTGCCGCTTCGCGCCACGCTGCGCGCAGGTCATGCCGCACTGCGCGGACACGGTGCCGGAGCTGCAGGACCTGACGGCGCGGCATCGGGTGCGGTGCTTGTTGTACGGGCCGGTGGCGGTCAACGGCCCTCACCCCAGCCCTCTCCCGCAGGCGGGAGAGGGGGCAGGAAAGACGGCGCTGCCCGCAGACGTGGCATTACCCCCTCTCCCGCCTGCGGGAGAGGGCTGGAGTGAGGGTGCAAGGAAGGCCCCCACATCGCCCGCTGCCCCACTGCTCGACGTCCAGAACCTGAGCGTGCGCTTCCCCATCCGCCGCGGCGTGCTGCAGCGTGTGCAGGGTCACTTCGACGCCGTGGCCGACGTTTCCTTCCAGGTCGGCCAGGGTCAGACGCTGGCGCTGGTGGGCGAATCCGGCTGCGGCAAGACGACCACCGGCAAGGCCATCGTGCAACTGCTGCGCCGCCTGGCCGACATCGACGGCCGCGCGCTGCTGGACGGCCGCGACCTGTTCGGGATGCAGGGCCCCGAACTGCTGGCGGCGCGGCGCCAGGTACAGATCATCTTCCAGGACCCCTTTGCATCGCTGAACCCGCGCATGCGCGTGTTCGACATCCTCGAAGAGGGCCTGATGGCGCTGGCTCCCGACATGGACGCCGCCGCGCGCCGCGCCCGCATCGAGCGCCTCACCGACCAGGTCGGCCTGCGCCGCGATGCGCTGCTGCGCTGGCCGCACGAATTTTCCGGCGGCCAGCGCCAGCGCATCGCCATTGCACGCGCGCTGGCGGTGGGGCCGCGGCTGATCGTCTGCGACGAGCCGACCTCGGCGCTGGACGTGTCGGTGCAGGCGCAGATCCTGAACCTGCTGCGCGACCTGCAGCGCGAGCTCGGCGTGTCCTACCTGTTCATCACGCACAACATCGGCGTCGTCGAGTACATCGCCGACCGTGTGGCGGTGATGCAGGCCGGCCGCATCGTCGAGCAGGGCGCTTGTTCAGATGTTCTTGCGCGGCCGACGCGGGACTACACGCGCACGCTGCTGGCGGCGGTGCCGCGACTGCAGGCGGCCTGAGACCGGCCGGGGCGTGGCGTCGGCGGGACGACGCAACGACGACCCGGCCCGACGAAGCCGGGGGCCGCATGGCGGCCCCCGGTTTGCAGCGATCGCCGACCCGGGGTCGGACCTTCGGTCGTCAGAAGATGAACTTGCCTTCCAGGTACACCGTGCGCATGAACGGGTCGGCGTAGCGCGGGTCATAGCCGACCTGGTGGCCGGACGAGTCACGCAGGGACATTGGCGGCTCCTTGTTCATCAGGTTCTTGACACCGGCGCGCAATTCGAGGGCCTTGTTGAACTGGTAGGTGCCCTGCCAGTCCAGCGTGGTGTAGGCCGGCACCTTGAGCCTCACCGACTCGTTCTTGTTGGTGGTCAGGTTGCGCGCGTTCGTGATCTGGTCGTCGTAGCCCGAGCGGTACTTCACGGTCAGCGTATTCGAGAACTTGCCGGTGTCCAGCGTCGCGGTGCCGCGCACGATATTGCGGAACGACACGGCGGCGTTCTCGCCATAGCGGCCCATGCTGTCGGTGAAGTCGTCGTCGGTGCCTGGGCGGGTGTACGACGATTCGATCAGGTAGGTGCCGGTCAGGCCCAGTGTCAGGCGGCCGGCGGGGGTGCCCATGCGGCCGACCACGTCCCAGTCGATGCCGCTCGTGATGGCGCGGCCGATGTTGGTGGACGCGGTGATGAACGCCCAGTACAGCTGCGTCTCGGCCGGCGTCTGGTAGGTGGTGAACAGGGTGCTGTATTTGGCCGGGTCGGCAAACGCCTGACGCTCGGACACCGAGCTCACCGCGTCGCGGATCTCCACCTTCCAGTAGTCGGCACCGATGCCGAAGTCGGCCGTCGGCTCGAAGCGGATGCCCATGGTCATCTGGTCCGACTTCTCGGGCTTGAGCAAGGCGTTGCCGCCGACCAGCCGGCTGTACTGCAGCTTGCCCGGCTTGCACTCGGCCGTGCCGGGGAAGGGGCAGTCGTAGTTGCCGGCGGTGACGCCCTGGGCCACCAGCGGCTGCGCGATTTCGAGCATCGACGGCGCCTTGAAGCCGGTGCCGTAGGACGCGCGCAGCAGTACCGAGTTCACGACCTGGTAACGCGCCGCGAGCTTGTAGGTGCTGGCGTCCATGTCCTGGCCCACCGTGGTGCCCCGGCTGTCGATCGCGGTCACGCGGTCGTAGCGCACCGCGCCCGTGAGTTCCAGGCCCTTGATGACCGGCACGAGCAGCTCGGCGAAGACGCCTGAGTTGTCGCGGTTCATGTCGTAGTCGGCCACCGCGGCATAGTTGTAGATCGCACCGGCCTTGGCGTCGGCCGATGGGGTCTGCTTGTACTTGTAGTTGCGGAAGTCGCCGCCGACGCCCAGGCTCATGGTGCCGGCAGGCAACTTCATCAGGTCGCCCGAGGCGCGCACGTCCACGCCCGTGAGCGTGGTCTTGGCGGTGCGGATGGTGCCGTTGTAGATCGACTGCCCGATCAGCGTCTGCGCGGCAGCCGTCTGCTTGCCGTATTCGACGAACGGGTCGAACTGCCCGTTGCTCAGCATGCTGCGGAACTCGGTGTTCTTGAAGTAGCCGCCGACGTACTTCTCGTCGATCTCGTTCTCGGACCACGTGGCGGCGCCGTTCAAGGTCCAGGAACCGCCCAGATCGGCCTCGGCACCCAGAACGAAGTGCTTCGAGTCGGTGATGGTCTGCGAGTCACGCGTGCCGAAATCCCAGGCCCGATAGCTGGCCGACACCGTGCGCACGTTGGCCTGCTGCTGCGCCGTCAGGTTGGGCTGCACGTAGGTGCTGTACAGCGCCGACGTGACGGGGATGGAAACCGGGATCGGGTTCGGCGCGATGCGCGCGGTCAGATCCAGGCGCGAGTAGGCCAGGTCGCTGAACAGCGTGACCCGGTTGCCCAGGCGTGCCTGGCCCGTGAGGTACAGCGAGTCGCGCACCGACTCGGGGAAGATCTCGATCGTGCTGACGAAGTCGAAGGCGCAGTTCTCGGTGACCGAGGTCGCCGTCGTGGCGTTGTTCAGGCTCAGGAAGTTGCGGTCTGCACACTTGCCATTGGCCTTCTGGTAGGGGTTGAACGAATAGGAAGGCAGGCCGCCGTTGAACGTGACCGTGGCGTTCGCCGGCACCGCGAAGGTGCTGGTGCGGTCGTAGACGTACGGCGTGCCGTTGAGCTCGAACGGCACGCGGGCGGTCTGGCCGAAGTCGCGGTCGGTGGCCTTGAGCTGACGCTGCTGGTCGCGGCGGTAGGTGCCGACGACGCTGAAGCGGTCGCTGTCGAGGTCGCCCAGGCCGTAGGTGATGCTGGCGTTGGCCGACTTTCCGCCGCCTTCCAGCGGCACGTCCGCGCGCGCCGTGATTTCGCCGCCCTGGTAGTTGCGCTTGAGCACGAAGTTGACCACGCCGGCGATCGCGTCGGCGCCATACAGCGCCGACGCACCGTCGGTGAGCACCTCGATACGCTGGATGGCGCTCATCGGGATGGCGTTCAGGTTGATCGTGCTGCCCGAGCCCGTCGGCGCGATGCGGCGGCCGTTCAGCAGCACCAGCGTGTAGGACGAGCCGATGTCGTGGATGCTGGCGGTGGCGATGCCGCCCGAATTGGTGCCCACGGCGATGTCGGCGATCTGGAAGCCCTGCATGGCAGGCAGCTTCTGGATGACGTCGGCGACCGAGGTGGCGCCCGAGCGTTGGATCTGCGCGGCATCGATGATCTGCACCGGCAGCGCGCCTTCGGCGGCGATGCGCTTGATGCTCGAGCCCGTGATCTCCACACGCTGCTCGGTTTGAGCCCAGGCGTTCTGGGCCATGGAGCCGATCAGGGTGATGACCGCGGCGGCAATGGTGCCGAGATGATGTTTGCGCAGCATAGCGAAGACTCTCCTGTGTCCGATTGGCGTCAAGGGGGGGGCCGTGGCGCAGCGGCGGTCGCAAGATGCGATCCGTTACGCCACGTACGTTTCAAAACCGTGGCAAACGAATTTACAGGTTGACGGACGCTGCCGCGGACGGGGACACCCGTGGCTGTTGGCCGGGCGCGACAGGTGTACCCCGGTCCCAGGGCGGCTCGGCCTGGCCATGGGTCCGGCGAGGTCATGGCGTTGAATGGCTTTCGGGCCGACGCGTTTTGGATCTCCGTGTTGGCCACATGTTGCTGTTTGCCAACAGAAACGACCCTGCCGGTGCTACCGTCACCGCCTCGTCATGGCGTCGAATCGGGCGGTTCTGCGGTCCATGGCCTGGGTATCGGAGCCAGCACCCCCGGATTCGGAGGGAGCCACCCGGCGCCCTGTCATGGGTTTCCCTGAGTGGGTGCGCAAATGGGCACCGTGACAATGGTTCCACATGTGTCTTCGAAGCTCGAGCGCTGGTGCGGGTGTGCTGGCGCGGCGTTTGCTGGGAGACGGTGGTTGCCGATCAATCTTTCATCAGGAGTGAGGTTCATGTTCAAGAAAACAAAGATCTGCACGGCAGCGCTCGTAGCGCTCGGAGGTGGCTTGTTGGCAAGCGTGCCCGCCATGGCACAGGTCGTTGAACGGGTCGAGATCACCGGCTCGGCCATCAAGCGCATCGCCGCTGAAGGCGCGTTGCCTGTGCAGGTCATCAGCAAGAAGGAAATCGAGCGCAGCGGGGTCACCTCGGTGGTCGAGCTGCTGCAGAACCTGGCCGTGGTGCAGGGCGGTATCGTCGAGGGCGACACCATCGGTGGCGGCGGCGGCGGACAGTCCACCGTGTCGATCCACAACCTGGGTGGCGACCGCACCCTGGTGCTGCTCAATGGCCGGCGGTTGATTGGCGAGGCCGGTGGTGCGGTCGACCTGAGCATGGTGCCGCTGTCGATCATCGAACGCGTGGAAGTGCTGACGGACGGTGCTTCGGCGCTGTACGGCTCCGATGCGGTGGCCGGCGTTGTGAACTTCATCACCAAGCGCAACTCCAGCGAGGGCAACTTCTCGATCTCGGTCAGCAAGCCGCAGGAGTCAGGTGGCGAGGAGCAGAACGCTTCCATCTCCAAGGGCTTCGGCAACCTCGACACCGACGGCTACAACGTGCTGTTTGGCCTGTCGGTGGACAAGCGCAAGGCGTTGCGCGCCAGCCAGCGCGACTTCTCCAAGAGCGGCATCATCAACTTCCAGCACGAGGGCGGCACGGTCGAGTGGTTCAACGGCTCGCCGAGCGGCATTCCGGGCAACGTCAGAGTCGGCGGCGTCCTGCGCAGCCCCTATCTGGTGGAATTCGGCGAATGCCCGCCGATGCATATCGCGGACGGCCCGACCTGTTACTTCGACTACGCGAGCACCGTCGAGGCCTTCCCGGATCGCGAGCGCTCGAACGTCTTCGGCTCGTTCTCCAAGATGCTGGGCAGCAACCACATGCTGTCGCTCGACGTGTTGTTCGGCAAGACCATGTCCAGCGGCAAGATCGCGCCGGCCCCGGGTGGCGTGCTGGTCGATCCGGCCGGTCCTTTCGGCAGCTACCTGGCCATGGTCGGTTACACGGCCACGACTCCCGCCACCGTCAATTACCGGGCCTTTGACCTCGGCAACCGGGATTCGGAATTCGACCGCGACAACAAGGCGGTCTGGCTGAGGCTCGAGGGCAGTCTGGCTGGCTGGGACTACAACACCTCGTTCGGCTACCAGAAGGCCGTCGTCGAAGAGAGCAACTCGGGCTATCCGTACGGCCGTGCCTTCGGCCAGTTGCTGCGCAGCGGCATCTGGAACCCGTTCGTGCTGCCGGGCAACCAGTCGGCCGCGGCGCTGGACGCTGCCGCGAAGATCATGGTCACCGGCGTCTACGACACCGAAACCAGCAAGCTGACCACGTTCGACGCCCGCGCCTCGCGTGACCTGTTCAAGCTGGGTGGCGGCAACGCCGCGCTCGCCATCGGCGCCAGCTATGCCGAGGACAAGGTCGCAACCGATCCCAGCCTCACGGCCCAGGGCAAGGGTGGTCCGACTGGCGACGATGCACGCTTTGGCGATGCCCAGGCGGCCGTCGCCTATTCGGCCACGCGCAAGGCGATGGGCCTGTTCGCCGAGGTCGTGGCGCCTTTCAGCAAGCAGTTCGAAATGACTGCCGGCTTGCGCTACGACGACTACAAGGACATCGCCAGCGCGACGAACGGGAAGATCAGTTTCCGCTACCAACCCGTCAGCAGCTTGCTGTTGCGCGGTTCCATCGGCACCGGTTTCCGTGCGCCCACGCTGCGACAGCTGTACCGTCCGCTGCAGGACTTCGGCGTCACCGCCGAGAACTATGCGTGCTCTGCGGACATGGCGGCCATGGCCGCCAGCCTGGGGGCGACCTGCCAGCCGGCCATCCTGCAGTACAACGTGTTCACGGGCGGCAATGCGAAGATCCAGCCCGAGGAGTCCAAACAGGCCACCCTGGGTTTCCGCTTCGAGCCCACGCAGAGCTTCTCCTTCGGCGCCGATCTGTGGTGGGTGGGCATCCAGAAGACCTTCGGTTCGGTTGACGAGAACGAAGCCTTCGGCAACGTCTTCAAGTACCCCGACCTCTGGATGACCTACACCGATCCGGTGACCGGCGACGTCTTGCTTGCGTACAACTCGAGCACGACCAACCTGGGCAACTCGTACTCGACAGGCGTGGACTTCGATGTCACGGGCCGTTTCGAGACCCCGGCGGGCCGGCTGACCTCGAACCTGCGCGCGACCTACATGCTCCGCGACAAGTTCCAGCTGGTCCCCGGACAAGCCTACTACTCTACGGTGGCTGACAACAACCCGGCGATCGGCAGCGTCACCTTCCGCTGGAAGGGCAACCTGGCCAACACCTTGCAGATGGGTCGCTGGGCACACACGCTCAACGTGAACTTCCAGTCGGGCTACAAGGATTACCCGGGCTTCGTGTACGGCAAGGATCCGGACGGCAGCTATAACGGCAACGACCGCGAGATCCGGCTTGACATCGACCGGCATTACACGGTGGACTGGCTGACCGAGTTCCAGATGAACAAGGCGCTCAAGCTGTCGGTGGGTGTCAAGAACCTGTTCGACGAGACGCCACCTCTGTCCCTGCGCAACAACGGTGGCCACATGCTGGGCTTCGACTACCGCTACTTCAACCCGCTGGGTCGTACCTTGAACGCGCGGTTGAGCTACGACTTCTGATCGCCCTAGGCGGACCGACGCACATGTCAAAGGGCCCGGGGCAACCCGGGCCCTTTTTTCATGGGAGCGGGAAAGCGCGCCACGCCTTTTCGGCGCCACTGACGGCGCTGCAGTCGCCTGCCGCGGTGCGTTCAGCGACCGATGCATTCGAGCAGTGTCGGCCAGACGTCGCCGATTGCCTGACGAGCATGAAGGCCGAAGCAGCCGCGTGCGATCAGCTCGCCGCTTCAGGCCGCGGAGGGTGGGGCTGGCCTGGGCTCAGACTGCCGCCGCCGGGCGCGTCACTTCGGCGCCAGCCGAATCGCCCCGTCGAGCCGGATCACCTCGCCGTTGAGCATGTCGTTCTCGATGATGTGCTTGACCAGCTTGGCGTAGTCCGCCGGCGTTCCCAGCCGGCTCGGGAAGGGCACGCTGGCGGCCAGCGCGTCCTGCACCTCCTTGGGCATGCCGAACAGCATCGGCGTGCCGAAGATGCCGGGCGCGATGGTCATGTTGCGGATGCCGTTGCGCGCCAGGTCGCGCGCGATCGGCAGCGTCATGCCGACCACACCGCCCTTGCTGGCGCTGTAGGCGGCCTGGCCGATCTGGCCGTCGTAGGCGGCCACGCTGGCGGTGCTGATCAGCACGCCGCGCTCGCCGGTGGCCTCCGGTGCGTTCTTCGCCATCGCCTCGGCGGCCAGGCGGATCATGTTGAAGCTGCCGATCAGATTGACGGAGACCGTCTTGCTGAAGGTCGCCAGGGAGTGCGCGCCGTCCTTGCCGACGGTCTTCGCCGCCGGCGCGATGCCGGCGCAGTTGACCAGGCCCATCAGCTTGCCCAGGGCCAGCGCCGCGGCCACCGCGGCCTGGCCGTCGGCCTCCTGGCTGACGTCGCATTTGACGAAGGTGCCGCCGATCTCGGCCGCCACGGCCTGGCCGCGCTCGGCCTGCAGGTCCGCCACCACGACCTTGCCGCCGTTGGCGGCCAGCAAACGCGCAGTGCCTTCGCCGAGGCCCGAAGCCCCGCCTGTGACGATGAAGACCTTGTTGGAAATTTCCATTTTTGATTGAAGCGGTTACCTGAGAATGGGCTTGGCTACACTGCGCCAAGGAGGCAGCAAATGACCGACAACGTGGAAAGCGTGATCATCGAGCACCTGCGCCATATCCGCGGCCGTGTTGACCGTATCGCCGAAGACATAGGCGACATCAAGCATCGTATGTCGAGCCTCGAGTCAGCAATGGTACTGGTGAAGCGTGAGGTATCGGCGGGGGATGAGACCGATGCGAGGCAGCAGGTGTCACTGGATCGCCTGCTGGACCGCATCGAGCGCATTGAACGCAGGCTGGAGTTGATCGGTAGCTGATTTTGGAATCTCAGTCGCCCAGCGCGGCCATCACGCGGGCCTTGATCTCCTCGACGCTGCCGGTGCCGCTGACGCGCGCGCAGCGCGGTGCCGAGGCGTCGCCGGTGGCGGCCCAGGCCGAGTAGTACTCGATCAGCGGCCGCGTCTGGCGCTGGTAGACCTCCAGCCGCTTGCGCACGGTTTCCTCCTTGTCGTCGTCGCGCTGGATCAGCGGCTCGCCGGTGACGTCGTCGCGGCCCTCGACCTGCGGCGGGTTGTGCTTGACATGGTAGGTGCGGCCCGAGGCCAGGTGCACGCGGCGGCCGCTCATGCGTTCGATGATGGCCTGTTCGGGCACGTCGATTTCCAGCACCACGTCGAGCTTGACGCCTGCGGCCTTCATCGCGTCGGCCTGCGGGATCGTGCGCGGGAAGCCGTCGAAGAGGAAACCGCGTGCGCAGTCGGGCTGTACCAGCCGCTCCTTCACCAGGGCGATGATGATGTCGTCGCTGACCAGCCGGCCGGCATCCATGACCTTCTTGGCCGCCTCGCCCATGGCCGTGCCGGCCTCGACGGCGGCACGCAGCATGTCGCCGGTGGAGATCTGCGGAATGCCGAACTTCTGGCAGATGAATGCGGCCTGCGTGCCCTTGCCTGCGCCGGGCGCGCCCAGAAGGATCAGTCTCATCGGATTCCTCGGTGTTCTTGGTCCGGCGGCAGGCGTCGCGCTGGACGGCCCGGCGTGCCTCGAAACGAGAATAGCACGCGACTCCGTGCGTCAGACTGACGCCGCTGCGGCGGCAAACACGGCGCGCACGCGGGCCAGGTCCTGCGGCGTGTCGACCCCCGGCCCCGGCCCGTGCGCGGCCACGTGCACGGCGATGCGTTCGCCGTGCCACAGCACGCGCAACTGCTCGAGCGCCTCGATCTGCTCCAGCGGCGCCGGCGGCAGCGTCGGGAAGCGACGCAGGAAACCGGCACGGTAGCCGTACAGGCCGAGGTGGCGCAGCGGCGCCGGCGTGGGCAGCATGTGCACGCCGTCCTGGCATGCGTCGCGCCACCACGGCACCGGGGCGCGCGTGAAGTACAGGGCGCGGCCGGCGGCGTCGAGCACGACCTTGACGACGTTCGGGTTCAGGAAGTCGGCCAGTTCGGTGATCGGGTGCGCCGCCGTGCTCATCACGCAGTCGGCGCGTTCGGCCAGCAGTTCGGCGCAGCGGCGCACCAGGTCGGGGTCGATCAGCGGCTCGTCGCCCTGCACGTTGACGACCGCGTCGGCGCCCTGCAGGCCCAGCACGGCGCAGGCCTCGGCAAGGCGGTCGCTGCCGCTGGCATGGTGGCTGCCGGTGAGCACCGCGGCCACGCCGTGCGCGGCGCAGGCCTGCACGATGCGCTCGTCGTCGGCGGCCACCACCACGCGGGCGGCGCCGCTGAGCGCGGCACGTTCGGCGACGCGCACCACCATGGGCTTGCCGGCAATGTCGGCCAGCGGCTTGTCGGGCAGGCGCGTGGAGGCCAGCCGCGCCGGGATCAGGACCGTGAAGATCACTGCGCCGGATCGGCCGCTGTTGCGGGTGCGCCGTCGATCGGCGCGGCTTCGCCTTCCAGCATCACCGGGATGCCGTCACGGATCGGGAATGCCAGGCGGTCGGCGCGGCACAGCAGGTCGGTGGGGCGCAGCTCGGCGTCGCGGCGCATTTCCAGCGGGCCCTTGCACAGCGGGCACACCAGCAGGTCGATCAGGCGGTGGTCTAGGCTCATGGCGGGGTTGGCGCGGGCAGCAGGGACATCAGCTCACCCACGAGTGCGGCAGGAAGCGTCAAGTCTAGCGGCACCACCCACACCTGCGTCGTGCCGGTCCGCGTGGGGTCGATCTTGACGGCGTCCTTTTCGGTGGTGACGACCCCTGGGGTGCCGGCCGGCCAGGGCAGGGTGGCGTAGGCGTGGTGGTCGGGCAGCGGCAGTCGATCGATGCCGAGTCCGGCCTGCTCGAGCATGCTGAAGAACTTCTCCGGCGCCGCCAGCCCGGCCACCGCCAGAAGCCGGCGCCCACGCAGTGCCGCCAGCGGCTGCGCAGCCTGGCCGTCGCCGGCCAGCCACGCCGCCAGCGG
>CAYJOA010000011.1:29084-49407 GCA_964371495.1 uncultured Rubrivivax sp. | reverse complement strand
TCGACCGCGCGTTCGCCGGCGTTGTAGGCGGCGGCCACCAGGCGCACGTCGCCTTCGAAGTAGGCCATCAGCCAGCGCAGGTAGGCCATGCCGCCGCGGATGTTCTGCACCGGGTCCTTGATGTTGCGCACGCCGAAACGCGCCGCGGTGCCGGGGATCAGCTGCATCAGCCCGTAGGCATTCTTCGGCGACACGGCGCTGGCGTCGAAATTGGATTCGGTGGCCATGATGGCCAGCACCAGGTGCGGCTGCAGCTGGTACTCGGGCGCCACCAGGTTGACGAAGCGCACGATCGGCTCCGGCGCGTTGGGCGGCGGTGGTGGCGGTGGCAACTGCGCCGCGGCCGCGGCAGGGCTGGGCGCTGGCGGCGCCGCGGGCGGCGCGGCGGCGATGCGGTCGTCCTCGGGCGGGCGCAGGCAGGCCGGCGGCGCGCCGCGCGGCGTGCCCATGCGGGCCAGGATGTTGCGTGCCTGCTCGTAACCTTGCTCGGCCGCGGCGGCAAACAGGTGCGCGGCCTGGGCTTCGTCGCGTTCGATGCCGCGCGCATGGGTCAACATCCAGGCCAGGCTGTACTGCGCCTCGGCGTCGCCGTGGCGCGCGGCGCGGCAATACAGCTCGGCCGCCCGCACCGGGTCGCGCGGCAAACCGTCGCCAAACTCCAGCGCCTTCGCCTCCTGTCGCCAGCCCAGCACCTGGGCCGGCACGACCGGGCCCTTCTCTACCGGCGGCGGCGCCGGGCGCGGCAGGCCTTCGAGCGTGAGCGTGGGCACGAGCGCGGTCTGCTGGGCCGCGGCCGGGGCCGCCGCCAGCAGCGTGCCGGCGGCCAGCGCAGCGCTCAGCGCAAGCAGGGGGCGGAGCCGGAGCAGGGTGGGAAGGGCGGCTGACAAGTCGCCAAGTCTAGCGAGCCGGCGGGTGGCCATGTCGTCGTGAATTTGACGTCTGGACGTCTATACTGCTGTATTCATATCCAGTGGAAATGCCATGCAGCGACGCCGGCCCGGTGAGATCAGAGACGCCATCGTTCACGTGCTCGAAGGCCGCAAGTCAGGCGTGACCGTGAACGAAATCGGCGCCGAAGTCTCGCGCCTCATCGGCGACGTGCCGGCCTCGTCGGTTCGTTCGTACCTGCACCTCAACACGCCCGAATTGTTCGCGCGCATGGATCGTGGCCAGTACGCCCTGAGTGGCTTCGGGCCCGATGCCGTCGCCGCGCCGCCGCAACCACAGGTCACGTTGGACGAGTTCACCATCGGCAATGCGCGCCTGGTGCATGCGGACTGCAACGACTGGCTGGACCTGCAGCCGTCGAACAGCATTCATGCGGTCGTGACCGACCCGCCGTACGGCCTGGTCGAATACTCGGACGATGAACAGGCGAAGCTGCGGCAAGGGCGCGGCGGCGTCTGGCGCATCCCGCCCAGCTTCGACGGCGCGAAGCGCGCGCCCTTGCCGCGCTTCACCGTGCTCAGGCCGACCGACCTCGACGCGCTGGAGCGGTTCTTCCTGGCCTTGGGGCGCAGCCTGATCCGGGTACTGGTTCCCGGAGCCAACGTCGTCGTGGCGAGCAATCCGCTGCTGTCTCATCTGGTGTCGGGGGCGCTGGCACGCGCCGGCCTGGAACGCCGCGGCGAACTCGTCCGCCTCGTCATGACCATGCGCGGCGGTGACCGCCCCAAGGCCGCGCATGTCGAGTTCAGCGACGTGAGCGTGATGCCGCGTTCGATGTGGGAGCCGTGGCTGCTGTTCCGCAAGCCGCTCGAAGGCCGGGCGCAGGACAACCTGCGCCGCTGGGGTACGGGCGGCTTCCGGCGCATCAGCGCTGAAAGGCCCTTCGGCGACGTGATCGAATCGGCCCCCACGCGTGCAGCGGAACGGCAGCTCGCGAACCACCCGAGTCTCAAACCGCAGGCCTTCTTGCGGCGTGTCGTTCGCGGCGTGCTTCCGCTGGGGCAAGGTGTGGTGCTCGATCCATTCGCCGGTTCAGGCTCGACACTTGCAGCCGCCGAGGCGGTGGGCTATTCCAGCATCGGGATCGAGCGCGACGCGCAGTACTGCGCCTTGGCGCGCGACGCCATCCCGCGACTTGCCGCATTGCGCGTCGTTGATGCCGCCAGCGCCATGCGCGGTGCTCAGGCCCGATAGACCCAGCAGCGGCGCAGTTTCGCGATGCCTTGCGCGTGCAGCGTTGCGGTTCGCGTGCCGAGCTCGCCACGCGCATTGCGCCGGAAGTCGTCGACCGTCACCTGCCCGAGATAGATTTCAGTGAAGCTCAGCGGTCGCCGGTCTCGCGCCGGCTCGGTCTCGTTGTCGACTTCGTAGACGAAGACACACATCCATTGATCGCGCGCGCCATGGGTATCGACGGCGCCACCGGCCTTGCGTGTGGTCTTGACCTCGACACCCTTGACGCCGGCCTTGACGGCGTTGCTCGAGTATTCGCCTTTCAGCACCAGGTCGGGGTGGCCGTTGAAATAGCGGTTCACGACCAGCGCCCGCGAGTGCTTGGCAAGGCTGGCCGTCAGCATGTCCGACAAGACGCCGGACATGATGGCCGGTCGCAGCAGGTCGTCCAGTCTTTCCAGGCCCTTGGCGGCGAGGCCCGTATTGACGTCGTAGAAGAAATCGTAGACGTCCTGGGCCGCAGCCCGGATGTCGTCCAGACGCAGCTCGAAGGGCAATTCGGCGTCGCGGTTCAGCTTCGACGGATCCAGCGAGTTGCGATTCGGTTTCATGCCAAAGCCAGGCGTTTGCTGCGCCGATTGTGATTGAGTCTGCGCGCGACCCGCCGGGCACGTACGCCGGACGGCGTATTCCCCGCGCTCGGCGGGCTGCCTACCCTCGGGTTGTCGCTGTCGTTCACGAACCCCCGGACCACCCAGGAGCCTTACACCATGCAAATCAAGCATCCCACCCGCCGCCAAGCCGGCAAGACCCTCACCGCCGTCACGCTCGGCCTGGCCGCGCTCGGCTACTCCAGCCTGGCCAGCGCGCAGGCGACGATCAAGGTCGGCGTGCTGCATTCGCTGTCGGGAACGATGGCCATCTCGGAGACGGTGCTCAAGGACACCGTGCTGATGGCCATCGACGAGATCAACGCCAAGGGCGGCGTGCTGGGCAGGAAGCTCGAGCCGGTGGTCGTCGACCCGGCGTCGAACTGGCCGCTGTTCGCCGAGAAGGCCAAGCAGCTGATCAGCCAGGACAAGGTCGCGGTGACCTTCGGCTGCTGGACCAGCGTGTCGCGCAAGAGCGTGCTGCCGGTCTACGAGCAGAGCAACGCGCTGCTGTTCTACCCCGTGCAGTACGAAGGCGAAGAGCTGAGCAAGAACGTCTTCTACACCGGCGCCGCGCCCAACCAGCAGGCGATTCCCGCGGTGGAGTACCTGATGAGCAAGGACGGCGGGGCGGCCAAGCGCTGGGTGCTGCTGGGCACCGACTACGTCTACCCGCGCACCACCAACAAGATCCTGCGCGCCTTCCTGAAAGCCAAGGGCGTGGCCGACGCCGACATCATCGAGGAGTACACGCCGTTCGGCCACAGCGACTACCAGACCATCATCGCCAAGATCAAGAAGTTCGCCGGCGAAGGCAAGAAGACGGCCGTCGTCTCCACCATCAACGGCGACAGCAACGTACCCTTCTACAAGGAACTCGGCAACCAGGGCCTGAAGGCCACAGAAGTGCCGGTGGTGGCGTTCTCGGTCGGTGAAGAAGAGCTGCGCGGCGTCGACACCAAGCCGCTCGTCGGCCACCTGGCGGCGTGGAACTACTTCCAGTCGATCAAGAACCCGACCAACGACGAGTTCATCAAGAAGTGGAGCGCCTACGCCAAGGCCAAGGGCATCGCCGGCCACAAGGACAAGGCGCTCACCAACGACCCGATGGAGGCCACCTACATCGGCGTGCACATGTGGGCGCAGGCGGTGAACAAGGCCAAGAGCACCGACACCGACAAGGTCATCGCCGCGATGGCCGGCCAGACCTTCAAGGCCCCCAGCGGCATCGTCAGCAAGATGGACGAGAAGAACCACCACCTGCACAAGAGCGTGTTCATCGGCGAGATCCGGGTCGACGGCCAGTTCAACGTGGTCTGGAAGACGCCCGGCCCGGTGGCGGCCGACCCGTGGAGCGACTACATCCCCGAGAACAAGGGCAAGCTCAACGTGCCCGAGGCGACGAAGGTCGCGGCCAAGTGAAACGGCACCGTGGCGCGGCGCTCGCGCGCTGCACCGCGGTGGTGCTGGGACTGGTGCTGTGGCTGGCCGGTGCCGGCACCGCCGCGGCGCTGACGCAGGAGCAGGCCCTGGCCATCGCCGCCGGCGACAGCGAGACGCGCATCGCGGCGCTGAACGCCGCCGTCGCGGCGGCCGCCCCGGCGCTGGCGGCCTACGTGCAGGCACTGCTGGCCGACGAGGTCAAGGTCTCCGGCGGCCGCGCCCTCGTCGTCCGCGATGGCCAGGCGGTCGACGCCGCCAGCGGCGCCGCAGTGGTGCTGGCCGATGACGCCGAGGACGTGCTCAACAACAACCGCATGCGGCGTGAACTCGGTGCTGCGGCGGCGGCGATGCAGCTGCTCTCGATCGACCGCGAGCAGCGTGCACGCGGCATCGCCGAGCTGCGCAGCCAGGCCGACGAAAGCAAGCTGCCGCTGATCGACAAGGCCGCCGCGGTGGAGACCGACGCGGCGCTGAAGGAGCAGCTGGAACTGCTGCGCGCGGCGGTGGGCATTTCGTCGCCGGACAAGTCGCGCCGGCTGCAGGCTGCCACGCTGCTGGCCGGCAGCCGGCTGCCGGCCACGCGTGCGCTGCTGCTGGAACGCCAGGCCGAGGAGAGCGATGCCGAAGTCAAGGCCGCGATCAGGGCGTCGCTGGCGCAGGTGGAGTCGCGCCTGCGCTGGGGCGAATGGCTGGGCGTGTTCTTCACCGGCGCCAGCCTGGGCTCGATCCTGATGCTGGTGGCGCTGGGGCTGGCCATCAGCTACGGCCTGATGGGCGTCATCAACATGGCGCACGGCGAGCTGATGATGGTCGGCGCCTACGCCACCTACGTCGTGCAGAACCTGTTCCGCGAGCACCTGCCGGCGGCCTTCGACTTCTACGTCGTGGCGGCGATGCCGGCCAGCTTCGCTGCCGCCGCAGCGGTCGGCGCGGTGCTCGAACGCAGCGTCATCCGCTGGCTCTACGGCCGGCCGCTGGAAACGCTGCTCGCCACCTGGGGCATCAGCCTGATCCTGATGCAGCTCGTGCGCACGATCTTCGGCGCGCAGAACGTCGGCGTCGAGAATCCGGCCTGGCTGTCGGGCGGCGTGCAGGTGCTGCCCAACCTGACGCTGCCCTACAACCGGCTGGCCATCATCGCCTTCGCGCTGGGGGTGCTGCTGGGCGTGGCGCTGTTGATCTCCAGGACGAGGCTCGGCCTGTTCGTGCGCGGCGTGACGCAGAACCGGCGCATGGCGTCGTGCGTGGGCGTGAACACGGCGCGCATCGACACCTACGCTTTCGCGCTGGGCGCCGGCATCGCCGGGCTGGCCGGCTGCGCGTTGAGCCAGGTCGGCAACGTCGGGCCCGACCTCGGCCAGGGTTACATCGTCGACAGCTTCATGGTCGTCGTGCTCGGCGGCGTCGGCCAGCTCGCCGGCACGGTGTACGCCGGGCTGGGACTGGGCGTGCTGAACAAGCTGCTCGAAGGCTGGCAGGGCGCGGTGCTGGCCAAGATCATGGTGCTGGTGCTTATCGTCGTCTTCATCCAGAAGCGGCCGCAGGGCATCTTCGCCTTGAAGGGCCGGAGCGCCGAGGCATGACACGCCTGTTGGGGTCCAAGGGCTGGGCCGCGCTCGTCGCTGCCAGCCTTACCGTGGTCGTGCTGATCCCGCTGCTGAACCTCGTCGTGCCGGTGGACAACGTCCTCCACCTCAGCGACTTCCACGTCAGCCTCATCGGCAAGATCCTGTGCTACGCGATCTGCGCGCTGGCGATGGACCTCGTCTGGGGCTACACCGGCATCCTGTCGCTGGGGCACGGCCTGTTCTTCGCGCTCGGCGGCTACGCCATGGGCATGTACCTGATGCGGCAGATCGGCCTGGACGGCAACTACAAGAGCGCGCTGCCCGACTTCATGGTCTTCCTGAACTGGAAGGAACTGCCCTGGCACTGGCTGGTCAGCGACAGTTTCGTCGCGCAGATGGTGCTGGTGCTGGCGGTGCCCGGCCTGCTGGCCTTCGTGTTCGGCTACTTCGCCTTCCGCTCGCGCATCAAGGGCGTGTACTTCAGCATCATCACGCAGGCGCTGACCTACGCCGCGATGCTGCTGTTCTTCCGCAACGAGACCGGCTTCGGCGGCAACAACGGCTTCACCGACTTCAAGCGCATCCTCGACATCCCGCTCGGCAGCGCCGGCATGCGCGTCGTGCTCTGCGTGCTGAGCGGCGCGGTGCTGATCGGCTTCTTCCTGATGGCGCGCGCCATCGTCGCCAGCAAGTACGGGCGCGTGCTGCAGGCCATCCGCGACGCCGAGACGCGGGTCATGTTCAGCGGCTACAACCCGCTGGCCTACAAGCTCGGCATCTGGACGCTGTCGGCGGTGATGTGCGGCGTGGCAGGGGCCTTGTACGTGCCGCAGGTGGGCATCATCAACCCCGGCGAGATGAGCCCGGCGGCGAGCATCGAGATCGCGATCTGGGCCGCCGTGGGCGGGCGCGCCACGCTCGTCGGCCCGATCGTCGGCGCCTTCTTCGTCAACGGCGCCAAGAGCTGGTTCACGGTGGCCTTCCCCGAGTACTGGCTGTTCTTCCTGGGCGCCTTGTTCATCGCCGTGACGCTGTTCCTGCCGCACGGCCTGGTCGGCTTGTTCAGACGCAAGCGTCAACCATGACTCCCGATCTCATGGAGGCCGGCGCGCGCGCGCTGGCGGCGCACCAGGCGCGCAGCCGGGCCTACGCCAGCGGCGAGGTCTACTTCGGCCAGGGCGTGGCGCTGTACGTCGACGAGATCAGCGTCAGCTTCGACGGTTTCAAGGCGCTGAACGCGCTCAGCCTGACCATCGACGTCGGCGAGCTGCGCTGCATCATCGGCCCCAACGGCGCCGGCAAGACGACGATGATGGACTGCATCACCGGCAAGACGCGGCCCGACGCCGGCCGCGTCCACTTCGGCTCCAACATCGACCTGCTGCGGCTGACCGAGCCGCAGATCGCGCAGGTCGGCGTCGGCCGCAAGTTCCAGAAGCCCACGGTCTACGAGCCGCTGACGGTGTTCGACAACCTCGAGCTCGCGCTCAAGGCCGACCGCCGCGCGCGCGCCGCACTGTTCCACCGGCTCACCGGCGCGCAGCGCGACCGCATCGACGAGGTGCTGCTGCTGATCCACCTGAAAGAGGATGTCCAGCGCACTGCGGGCCTGCTCAGCCACGGCCAGAAGCAGTGGCTGGAGATCGGCATGCTGCTGATGCAGGACCCCAGACTGCTGCTGCTCGACGAGCCGGTGGCCGGCATGACCGACGAGGAAACCGAACGCACCGCCGAACTCTTCCTGTCGCTCGAAGGCCGGCACTCGCTGGTCGTCGTCGAGCACGACATGAAGTTCGTCGACCAGCTCACCGAAGGGCGCAAGAAGGTGACGGTGCTGCACGAAGGCAGCGTGCTGGCCGAGGGGCTGCTGAGCGAGGTGCAGAACAACGAGAAGGTGGTCGAGGTGTACCTTGGCCGCTAGCGCCCAAGGGACGCCTGCGGTGGAATGTTCAGCTCCCCCGCGCCCCCTCCGGGAGGGGGCTCCAGCATGAATCACGAGGTCGGCAATCGATGCTCAGCGTCAGCGGATTGAATCAGTACTACGGCGGGTCGCACATCCTGCGCAACGTCGGTTTCGAAGCCAGGCTGGGCGAGGTCACCGTCGTGCTGGGCCGCAACGGCGTCGGCAAGACGACGCTGCTGAAGAGCCTGATGGGCGTGGTGCCGGTGAAGACCGGACGTGTCGTGCTCGACGGCGTCGACATCACCCGGACCACGCCCTACGAGCGCGTCGAACGCGGCATCGGTTACGTGCCGCAGGGGCGCGAGATCTTCGGCCGTCTGACGGTCGAGGAGAACCTGCGCATGGGACTGGCCACGAAGCGCGGCGGCACGGCGATCCCGGCCGAATTGTTCGAACTCTTCCCGGTGCTCGGGCAGATGATGCAGCGCCGCGGCGGCGACCTCTCGGGCGGTCAGCAGCAGCAACTGGCGATCGCGCGCGCACTGGCCGCCGGCCCCAGGCTGCTGATGCTCGACGAACCCACCGAAGGCATCCAGCCCAGCATCATCAAGGACATCGGCCGCGTCATCCGCAGCTTGGCAGACCGCGGCACGATGGCCATCGTGCTGGTCGAGCAGTACTACGACTTTGCCGCCGAACTGGCCGACCAGTACCTGGTGATGGAGCGCGGCGAGATCGTGCAGCGCGGCCGCGGCCCCGACATGCAGGCCGACGGCGTGCGGCAGAAGATGTCGATCTGAGCCCCGCGTGTCGCGCCATGCCGATGGCTGCGCGATCGCGCCGTGGGTGCTGCGGGGCCGCGACCCCGGGAAGACCTTCAGGGTCCGCCGAGCGCGTGCCGCAGCAGCAGCGCCGACAGCACGAACATGGTGACACCGATGAGACCGTCCAGCACCTGCCAGGCCCGCGGCCGGCCGAACCAGGGCGCCAGCCAGCGTGCCCCATATCCGAGCAGTGCAAACCAGAACAGGCTGGCACTGCTGGCGCCGGCGATGAACCAGCCCTGCAGCGCCGTCGGCTGCTGGGCACCGATGCTGCCGACCAGCAGCACCGTGTCCAGGTAGACATGGGGATTGAGCAGCGTGAAGGCCATCGCCTGCGCCACCGCGGCGCCCCGGCGCAGGCCCGCGCCGCCCGCGGCCGCCTGCAGTCGATGGGCATGCCGCGCGCGCCGCAGGGCCTGCCATCCGTATGCGGCCAGGAAGACGGCGCCGGCCACGGCCAGGGCGCGTGCCAGCCCCGGGCTTTGCCCCAGGGCCCGGGCCATGCCCAGGACGCCGGCGGCGATGAGCACGGCGTCGGCCACCGCGCAGAACAGCACCACGCTGCCCACGTGCTCGCGGCGCAGGCCCTGGCGCAGTACGAAAGCGTTCTGCGCGCCGATGGCCACGATGAGCCCGAGGCTCAGCGCCATGCCCTGGGCGAACACCGGGAAGGCGAGCGCAGCGTTTTGCGGCAGATTCATGATCCTGCAAGCTTGCCGGCCGCGGCACGAGAAGGCAACTCGAGATCACCCATGCCGATGCATGCGGGCGCCCGCGCTGGCCACGCGGGGGCTATATCGAATAATCGCCGCTCGCCTCGGGCTGGAACAGGATGGCCAGGATCTCGGCCGCTTTCTCGTCGCCGCCCGGCGTGGACCAGCGCGCCACGCTGCCGACCGTCAGGCCAAGCAGGCTCAGGCCCACGGGGGACAGCACCGACACGAAGCCCGCCGTGGGCTCCGCATCCGGCGGGTAGCACAAGGCGAGTTTGCTGCGCTGCTCGGTCTCGAGATCCCGCAGCACGACCTGCGAGTACATCGTCACCACGTCGGGCGAGACTTGGCGCGACGCCACGATCGCGCATTCGTCGAGCAGGTGCTCGATCGACGGGCTCTGTGGCGCGGACCTGCCGTCGCGCTTGTCGCGGCGCACCAGGTTCAAGAGTCGGACATGGTCCAGGTCGGTGAGCGTGCGCTCGAATGTCAGGGCTTGCACGAGGCCATCCTCCAGTTGGTGGACACGGGTCTGCCGGTCGCGGACACGCGTCATCGCGCGGGCTGGGTGCCCGGCGATCTGGGGTTTGCGCAAGAAGGGTGGAAGTGATCGCCGGGCTCAGGGATGTGCGGCCGGCAGACAGGTGCGTGTCCCCGCCCGGGCCCGCCGCGCGGGCCCACGGCGCCCAGACGCGGCCGATGCAGCCGCGTTGCGGGGCACGCTGCGCAGCGCAGCGGTGGGCAGGATGAAGCACATGCGACGCAGTCTAGGGTCCCTGCCGTGTTCGTGCAACGAAGCGCGGCCAAGTCGCACTGCCGCGTAGGCGTATTGCCGTCCGGCACGGCCTTGCGCGCCGATCCCGAGGCCGACCGCCGACAGGCCTGAAAGTAGACTCGGCACCGATGTCCCTCCTGTTGCTCCTGTCGTTGCCTTTCCTGGGCAGCGTGGTCGCCGCCTTGCTGCCGACCAACGCGCGCAACCTCGAGTCGCTGTGGTCTGCGGCCGTCGCGCTGCTGGTCACGTGGCAACTGGCACTGCTGTATCCGCAGGTCAGTGCCGGCGTCGTGCTGTCGGAGCGGCTGGCCTGGCTGCCGAGCCTGGGCATCGACGTCGTCGTCCGCCTGGACGGCTTCGCCTGGATGTTCGCGACGCTGGTCAGCGGCATGGGGCTGCTGGTCATCGTCTACGCCCGCTACTACCTGTCACCCGACGACCCGGCCGCGCGCTTCTACTCGCTGCTGCTGGGTTTCATGGGTGCCATGCTCGGTGTCGTGGTGTCCGGCAACCTGGTGCAGCTGGTCGTGTTCTGGGAGCTGACCAGCGTCTTCTCGTTCCTGCTGATCGGCTACTGGACCCACCGCAAGGATGCGCGCCGTGGCGCGCGCATGGCCTTCACCGTCACCGCCAGCGGCGGGCTGGCCCTGCTCGCCGGCGTCCTGCTGCTGGGGCACATCGTCGGCAGCTTCGAACTCGACACCGTCCTGCGCTCGGGCGAACGGGTGCGCGCACACGCGCTGTACCCGCTGGCGCTGGGCCTGGTGCTGCTGGGCGCGCTGACCAAGAGCGCGCAGTTCCCGTTCCACTTCTGGCTGCCGCACGCGATGGCTGCGCCGACGCCGGTGTCGGCCTACCTGCACTCGGCGACGATGGTCAAGGCCGGTGTCTTCCTGATGGCGCGGCTGTGGCCGGTGCTCTCGGGCACCGACATGTGGTTCTGGATCGTCGGTGGCGCCGGCCTGGCCACGCTGCTGCTGGGCAGCTACGTGGCGATGTTCCAGAACGACCTGAAGGGCCTGCTGGCGTATTCGACGATCAGCCACCTGGGGCTGATCACGCTGCTGCTGGGGCTGAACAGCCCGCTGGCGGCGGTGGCGGCGGTGTTCCACATGATGAACCACGCGACCTTCAAGGCCTCGCTGTTCATGTCGGTGGGCATCATCGACCACGAGACCGGCACCCGCGACATGCGCCGGCTCGACGGGCTGTTGCGCTTCATGCCGATCACCGGCACGCTGGCCATCGTGGCCTGCGCGGCGATGGCCGGGGTGCCGCTGCTCAACGGCTTCCTCTCCAAGGAGATGTTCTTCGCCGAGACGGTGTTCGTCAGCGCGCATCCGGCGGTCGAGTTCGGCCTGCCGGCGGCCGCCACGCTGGCCGGCGTCTTCGCGGTCGTGTATTCGCTGCGCTTCGGCCACGACGTCTTCTTCGGCGGTCCGCCCGTCGATTGCCCGCGCCAGCCGCACGAGCCCGTGCACTGGATGCGCGTGCCGGTGGAGTTGCTGGTGCTGGCCTGCGTCGTCGTCGGCACGCTGCCGGCGTGGTCTATCGGCTCGCTGCTGGCCACGGCCGCGCAGCCGGTGGTCGGCGGCACGCTGCCGGCGTACAGCCTGGCGGTCTGGCACGGCTTCAACACGCCCCTGCTGATGAGCGGGGTCGCCACCGCCGGCGGGCTGCTCGTCTACCTGCGCTACGCCGGCCGTTTCAAGCAGCGCGGGGGGCGCGGTGCGCCGCTGCTGTCGGGACTGGACGGCAAGCGGCTGTTCGAGAACCTGCTCGCCCGCGCCTCCAACGCCGCACGGCGCCTGACGCGCCTGCTCGGCACGCGGCGGCTGCAGCCGCAGCTGTTCGCCATGTTGCTGATCGCCGGCTTGGCGGGCCTGGGCTCGGCGCTGATCGTGCCTCTGACCTGGGGCGACCGCGCGCGCGTGCCGGCCACGCCCGAGTTCGTGCTGCTGTGGCTGATCGCGGGGGCCTGCGCGATCGGTGCCGCCAACCAGGCCAAGTTCCACCGCCTGGCGGCGCTGACGATGCTCAGCGTCGTCGGGCTGGCGCTGTGCATCACCTTCGCCTGGTTCTCGGCGCCCGACCTGGCGCTGACACAGCTCGCCGTCGAGGTCGTCACCACCGTGCTCTTCCTGCTGGGCCTGCGCTGGATGCCCAAGCGGCGGGAGGGCGACGACCCGCGCACGGCCGCACGCGCCTGGTGGCGCCGGCGCCGCGACGGGGTGCTCGCGGTGCTCATCGGCAGCGGCCTGGCGGCGCTGTCGTATGCGCTGCTCACGAGGCAGGCCCCGTTGTCGATCTCGCCCTTCTTCATCGCCAACGCGCTGCCCGAGGGCGGCGGCACGAACGTCGTGAACGTGATGCTGGTCGACTTCCGCGCCTTCGACACGCTGGGCGAGATCACCGTGCTGGGCATCGTCGGACTCACGGTCTACGCGCTGCTGCGGCGCTTCCGCCCGGCGCGCGAGGCGGTCGAGCGGACTGAACAGCAGCGCGTGCACCGCGACGCCGCCGGCGCCGACCTCGTCGACCGCGACGGCGACGGCGACGACCACCTGCCGCCGTACCTGGAGGTGCCTGCAGTGCTGGTGCGGCTGCTGCTGCCGGTGGCCGGCCTGTTGGCTTTGCACCTCTTCCTGCGCGGCCACAACGAACCCGGCGGCGGCTTCGTCGCCGGCCTGGTGGTGGCGATCGCCTTCATCGCGCAGTACATGGTCAGCGGTACGCGCTGGGTCGAATCGCGGCTGCGCCTGTTGCCGCCGCGCTGGATCGCCGTCGGACTGCTCGTGGCACTGGCCACCGGGCTGGGCTCGTTGGTGCTCGGCCATCCCTTCATGACCACCCACACCGCCCACGTGACGTGGCCGCTGGTCGGCGAAGTGCACCTGCCCACGGCGGCGATCTTCGATCTCGGTGTCTTCACGGTGGTGGTGGGCTCGACACTGCTCATCCTGACCGCCATCGCGCACCAGTCGCTGCGCGCCCGCCGCCAGCAGTCCGCCACCAGCGACCCCGGGGAGGCAGGCTGATGGAAATCGTCATCTCCCTGGCCGTGGGCGTGATGGCCGGCGCCGGCGTGTGGCTGGTGTTGCGACCGCGCACCTCCCAGGTGCTGTTCGGCCTGTCGCTGCTGTCCTACGCCATCAACCTGTTCATCTTCAGCGTCGGCAGCCTGGCCATCGGCAGGGAGCCCATCGTCAGGCCCGGAATCGCCCCCGACCTCGTCAACTACAGCGACCCGCTGCCGCAGTCGCTGGTGCTGACGGCCATCGTCATCGGCTTCGCGACGACGGCGCTGTTCCTCGTCGTGCTGCTGGCGCTGCGCGGCCTGTCCGGCGGCGACCACGTCGACGGCCAGGAGGAACGGCCGTGATGCCGTTCGAGCACCTGGTGGTGGCGCCGGTGCTGCTGCCGCTGGGCACGGCCGCCCTGATGCTGCTGCTGGGCGAGGGCCGGCGTGGCGCGAAGGCTGCGGCCAATGTCGCCTCGACCGCGCTCGGGCTGGCGATCGCGGTTGCACTGCTGAACGGCGTGGCGGCACGCCAAGGCCCGGCGGCGTTCGGTGTCTACCTGCCGGGCAACTGGGCCGTGCCCTACGGCATCGTGCTCGTGGCCGACAAGTTGTCGGCGCTGATGGTGGTGTTGACGGGCTGCGTCGGGCTGGCGGCCCTGTTGTACGCGCTGGCGCGCTGGCAGCACGCGGGGGTGTACTTCCACGTGCTGTTCCAGTTGCAGCTGATGGGCCTGTACGGCGCGTTCCTGACGGCCGACCTGTTCAACCTCTTCGTCTTCTTCGAAGTCATGCTGGCGGCGAGCTACGGCCTGCTGCTGCACGGCGGCGGCCCGGCGCGGGTGCGCGCCGGGCTGCACTACATCGCCATCAACCTGGTCGCGTCGCTGCTGTTCCTGATCGGGGTGGCGGTGCTCTACGGCGTCACCGGCACGCTGAACATGGCCGACATCGCGCTCAAGCTGCCCGCCGTGCCGGACAGCGACCGCGGCCTGCTGCATGCGGGCGCGGCCATCCTGGCCGTTGCCTTCCTGGCCAAGGCGGCGCTGTGGCCACTGAACTTCTGGCTGCCGCCGGCCTACGCGGCCGCCAGCGCGCCGGCAGCGGCGGTGTTCGCCATCCTGACGAAGGTCGGCGTCTACGCCGTGCTGCGCTTGTGGACGCTGTGCTTTCCTGCCGCGGCGGGGGCTTCGGCGGGATTCGGCGGCGACGTCCTGGTGTGGGGCGGACTGGCCACGCTGGCGCTCGGTGCCGTCGGCATGCTGGCGTCGCAGCAGCTGGCGCGGCTGGCCGGCTACAGCGTGATTGCCTCCTCCGGCACGCTGGTGGCGGCGATCGGCATCGACGCCCCGGCACTCAGCGGCGGCGCACTGTTCTACCTGGCCAGTTCCACCCTGGCCGGCTGCGCGCTGTTCCTGCTGGTGGAGCCGCTGGAGCGGTCGCGCCAGGTCGAGGTCGGCCCGCCGCAGATCGACGACGGCAACGATGCCCTGCCGGCCTTTCTCGACGCCGCGCCGGCGGCAGGCATCAACCTCGACGACGACGAGGAAGCGCTGATCGGCCGCGCGATCCCGGCGGCGCTGGCCTTCCTGGGCCTGACGTTCACGGTCTGTGCGCTGGTGACGGCCGGTCTGCCGCCGCTGTCCGGTTTCGTCGCCAAGCTGGCCATGCTGGACGCGCTGCTCGAGCTGCGCACAGCGGCGGCCTGGACGCTGTTCACGCTGCTGATCGTCTCGGGGCTGTGCGCGACGGTGTCGCTGATGCGCGTGGGCATGCGCCACTTCTGGACCACGCAGGACCGCCCCGCGCCGCGGCTGCGCGTGGTCGAGACGCTGCCGATCGCCGGCCTGCTGGTCGCGGCGCTGGCGATGGTGCTGCAGGCCGAGGCGACGCTGGCTTATGCGCGCGCCGCCGCCGAGGCATTGCACACGCCGGGCCTGTACATCGACGCCGTGATGGGCGCGCAGCCTGTCGCGCGCGCGCCGGGCGCTGCGCCATGAAACGCCTGCTGCCGTCGCCATGGCTGTCGCTGGGGCTGCTCGGCGGCTGGCTGCTGCTGACGCGCAGTTTCAGCGTCGGCCAGTGGCTGCTCGGCATCGTGGCGGCGGTGCTGCTGCCGCTGCTGATGGCGCCGCTGCGCCCGCGGCCCGGGCCCTTGCGGCGCTGGGCTGTGCTGGTGCGCCTGATCCTGCGCGTCGGCCGCGACGTGCTGCGCTCGGCCAGGCAGGTGGCGTCCGGCGTGCTGCACGCGAGGTCACGCCAGCCACGCGGGACCTTCGTCGTGGTGCCGCTGGAGCTGCACGACGCGCACGGTCTGGCGGCGCTGGCCATGATCACCGCCGTCATCCCCGGCACGGTCTGGTCGGAACTGGCGCCCGACCGCAGCGCCTTGCTGCTGCACGTCTTCGACCTTGCCGACGAGGCTGCCTTCATCGCGCACTACAAGGCCGACTACGAACATCCACTGTGGGAGATCTTCGAATGAGCGACGTGCTGGGACTTGCGGTCACCGCCACGCTGGCGCTGTACGCCGCCGCCGTGGGCATGGCCATGGTGCGCCTGTTCCGCGGGCCGAGCGCGCAGGACCGCGTGCTGGCGCTGGACTTCGTCTACGTCGTCGGCATGCTCGTGATGCTGGTGCTGGCCATCCGCTACGACAGCGAGATGTACTTCGAGGGCGCGCTGCTGATGGTGCTGTTCGGCTTCGTCGGTTCGGTGGCCATGGCCAAGTTCCTGCTGCGCGGCGAGGTCGTCTGAGCATGCACGCGCTGGCCGAGATGCTGGTGGCCGTGTTGCTGTTGTGCAGCGGCGTCGTCGTGCTGGTGGCCGCGCTCGGCCTGTGGCGGCTACCGGACTTCTTCCTGCGCATGCACGCGCCGTCGTTGGCGTCGACGCTTGCCGCCTGGATCGTCACCCTGGCCTCCATCGTCCACTTCAGCGTGCGCGAGGGCGGACTGGCGCTGCACGTGTGGCTGATCGTCATCGTGCTGTCGATCACGACGCCGATCACGACCATCGTGCTGGCGCGCGCCGCGCTGTTCCGCCGCCGCCAGGCCGGCGATGCCCTGCCTGCGCCCTTGCGGCGGCGCCCCTGAACCGGGGCTCTTGAAGTGACCGCCGGCGCGCGCTCGAGACGATGACCACGCCAATCCGCCGGTGTCGACTGCTCCTGCTGCCGGCGCTGTGTGCACTGGCCGGCTGCACGCTCGTGCAGTTGCGCGACGAGGCCCGCGACTACGAAGCTTCGACGGTGCTGGTGGGCCGCATCGAGTGCGGCGCTGTTGCGGCGCAGACGGTGGTCGTGTCGGCCTACACGGCCGAAACGCCGCGGCCCGCGGTGGTGCACCACACGCGGCTGCACGAATGTGGCGGCTACGAACTGGTGGTGCCCGCCGGGCGCTACGGCATCGCCGCCTTCGCCGACCGCAACGGCAACGGCCGCTTCGACGCCGGCGAGGCCTTGGCCGAGTACGCCGGCCCGGCCCCGGTGCAGGCCAGCGGCACCGGCGTGGTGGCGGGGCTCGACCTGGTGCTTGCCGCCGCCGCGTTGCCCAGCGCTGCGGCCGCGCGCGCCACGACCCTCGGGCTCGACCGGCTGCCGCTGCGCCTGCACAGCACCCAGGCCGGCGCGCTGGCCGACATCGACGCCGAGGCCTTCTCGGCCGAGCAGGCCAGCCAGGGCTACTGGGCTCCGATGAGCTTCTTCCGGCGCCACGGCGGCAATGTCTACTTTCTCGAACCCTACGACCCGGGGCGCACGCCGGTGCTGTTCGTGCACGGGGCGGCGGGTTCGCCGCAGGACTTCCGCCCCCTGCTGGCGGCGCTGGACCGCAGCCGCTACCAGGCCTGGGTGTTCCATTACCCCTCGGGGGCCGGCGTCGATTCGATGGCCCACCTGCTGTACTGGAAGCTGTTGAATCTGCACGTGCGCCATGGCTACACGCGGCTGGCCGTGGTCGCGCACAGCATGGGTGGCCTGGTCGTGCGCACGCTGCTGGCCGGCCTCGGGCCCGAGCTGCCGGCGCCGCGTCTGTTCGTCTCGATCAGCACGCCCTGGGGCGGCGAGGCGGCGGCCGAACTGGGCGTTCGCCATGCGCCGGCCGTGGTGCCGAGCTGGCACGACATGCGCCCCGACGGGCCCTTCATGACGGCGCTGTTCCGCAAGCCCTTGCCGAGCGCGGTGGACCACGTGCTCCTGTTCGGCCACAAGGGCGGCTACAGCCTGCTGCGACCCACCACCGACGGCACCGTGAAGCTGGCCAGCCAGTTGCGGCCGGAAGCGCAGGCGCAGGCCCGCCGCGTGCTGGGCTTCGACGAGGACCACACCAGCATCCTGGCCTCGCCGCAGCTGGCGCGTGTGCTCGGCGGTGTGCTCGACGCCGCTCTGCAGGGCGAGGCCAGCCGTCACGGCGAAGTGCAGGTCACGCTGGAGCGGCCGGCGACCCACCCCCTCGGGCTGCCGATGCTGCGGCTCAAGCCGCTGGACGGGCGCGGCCCGCCGCTGGCACTGCTGCTGGGCAGCCTGGACGAGCGGCGTGCGCTGGGACCGATCCCGTCCGGTCGTTATGAAGCCAGCATCGTCGTCTCCGGCTTTGCCGGCAGCCCGCGCCGGGTGCCGGTGGACATCGTGCCCGGGCAGCTCGTGCGGCTGGGCTTCGCGCTGCAGCCGCAGGGCAGCCTGTCCGGCTACGTGGCCGATGCCGGCAGCGCTGCGCCGGTGGTCGCCGGCGCCCGGCTGCTGCCGCTGGCGGGCATCCGCATCCGCGCCGTCACGCTGCAAGGCCCGGGCGTGCGGCGACGGCTGCAGCCGCGACCCGACGGCAGCCCCGAGCAGACTCTCGATCGCCTGATCGACGGCGAGGACGGCGCGACGGCGTCGCTGTTCTCGTTCGTCGACCTGCCTGAGGGCGAATACGAGCTGGTGATCGAGGCCGACGGCTACCGCGTGCACCGTTCGCGCCACCGCGTCGTGCCGGGACGGCCGGCGCCGCCGAGCCCGGTGCTGATGCAGCCGGGCTGAGGGCGGCGCCGCCGCCGCGCCGCAGCGGCCGCTGTTCAGCCGCCCGGCAGCGGGAACCAGGCCGGGTCCAGCGCCACCGTCTGGCCGACCACGCCCACCAGCTCGACGGTGTTGAGTTCGTGGTTGGCGACGAACTCGACCAGCGATGCCTGCGTGAAGCTGCCGTCGGCGAGCAGGCCGGTGTAGGCCGCCAGCATGTCCAGCGGGATCGGCGTGCCGACGATCGTGCTCCACAAATGGGCCACCAGTTCGTCGTCGGCAACGCCGGGTGCGTAGTGGTTGATCATGGCCTGCGCCAGCTCGAGCTGGTTGCCGCCCTGGCGGTCGAGCTGCGCCGTCCACTGGCTCAGTTCGGCCAGCGACGGTGCGCGGTCGAAGCCGGCGTTGAACATCGCCCACGCCTGGTAGGTGTGGCCGCCCGGCAACGTGTCGCTGGCCAGCACGGTGTCGGCGAACTGCAGCCGCTCCACCGACAGCAGCGTGTCGGAGCCATCGGCGCCGCCCGAGACGGTGCGCGCGACGGTGTCGCCGGCCAGCAGGTAGTCGGCGCGCGGGCCGTTGAAGACCGCCGTGTCGATGCCGTCGCGGCCGTCGAAGGTGTTGTGTGCCGCGGTGCCGCGAAAGACGTTCTGCGCCGCGTTGCCGATGCCGTTGGCCGCGCCGCCGGTGAGCACCAGGTTCTCGACGTGGTCGGGCAGCGAGTAGCTCACGCTCGAGCGCACGGTGTCGATGCCGCCGGCGGGACCCTCGGCGATGCGGTCGAGCGCACTCGCCACCGTGTACAGGTCATGGCTCATGCCGTGGCTGAAGACGAGGGCGCTGCCGTCGTCGTCGAGCACCGTCGCGGCCACCAGGCGCTGCGCGATGGTGGCGTGGGTGGCGCTGAACAGGTCGAGCGAGAACACCTCGTCGCCCTCGGCGGCGGTGTTGTCGGTGAGCAGCAACGGTATCCACTTGACCGTCTCGCCGGGCGCGAAGACCAGCGTCTCGGACTTGGCATGGAAGTCGGCGGCGTTGTTGGCGATGGCCGTGCCGTTGACGAGCTGGTAGCTGACCGTCACGCTGCTGCGCGACGGCGCGCTGAGCTGCAGCACGAAGCCGGTCATCGCATCGCCCTCGGCCTGCACGATCGGCCGCGCGCTCAGCTGCGGCTGGCCGACGCTGCGCTGGTCGCTGGCGCCGATCAGGGCCGCGCCGTGGCCGTCGACGAGGCTCGCCCCCGCGGGGCTGCCGAGCACGACGCCGAAGGACTCGGCGTTTTCGGTCAGCCCGTCGTCGAAGATGTCGACCACCACCGTCTTCACCATCTCGCCGGCGGCGAAGTGCAGCGTGCCGCTGCCGGCGCGGTAGTCCTGGCCGGCGGCGGCGGTGTCGTCGACGGTGGCATAGGCCACCGACACCGGGCTCGCCGACGGCCGGTCGAGCCAGACTTGCACGCTCGCCAGGCCGGCCTTCTCGTCGACCACCGCGTCGCCGACGCGGATGCCCGGCGTGCCGGTGGTGCCGTCGTTGTCGACGATGTGCGCCGGCGTGTAGCGCTGCGGCACGACACCGTTGACGGGGCTGAAGAGGTCGAGCCAGAAGGCCTCGGTGCCCTCGGCGACGGTGTTGTCGCTGATCAGCACCGTCACCGCCTTGCTCGTTTCGCCGGGCGCGAAGACCAGCGTCTCGGACTTGGCCTGGAAGTCGGCGGCGTTGTTGGCGATCGCCGTGCCGTTGACGAGCTGGTAGTTGACGCTGACGCTGCTCTGCGACGGCGCGTCGAGCTGCACCACGAAGCTGGCGTGGCTGTCGCCTTCGCCGACCGCCAGTGAACGGGCCAGGAGCTGCGGCGTGCCGGTGGGTGGCGCGTCGTTGCGTGCGATCTCGGCCACGCCGAAGGGTTCGGCCAGCGTCGCCTGCACCGTGTCGCCGAGCACGAGCCGGAAGAATTCGCCGCCCTCGGACTGGCCGTCGTCGACGATCTCGACATCGACCGTCTTGACCATCTCGCCGGCCGCGAAGTTCAGCACACCGCTGGCGTCGCGGTAGTCCTGCCCGGCGGTGGCGGTGTCATCGGCGGTGGCAAAGGCGACGGCGACCGCGCCCGCCGACGGCCGGTCCAGCGTGACCATGAAGGTGGCGAACTGGCCGCCTTCGTCGACCACCGGGTCGCTGACCGAGATCGCCGGCGTGCCGGTGGTGCCGTCGTCGTCGAACACGAAAGCCGGCGTGTAGCGCATCGGCACCACGGCGTTGACGGCGCTGTGCAGGTCGAGCCAGAACGACTCGGTGGCTTCTTCGGCCG
>CAYJOA010000011.1:26281-28984 GCA_964371495.1 uncultured Rubrivivax sp. | reverse complement strand
CTGCCGGCCGCCTCGTCGACGACGATGTCGTCGACGGCGATCGCCGGCGTGCCGCTGCCGCCATCGTTGTCGAAGATCAGCGCCGGCGCGTAGCGCTGCGAGACGACGGCGTTGACGGGGTTGAAGAGGTCGAGCCAGAAGACCTCGGTGGCTTCGGCAACGGTGTTGTTGGTCAGCACCGCGGTGACGGTCCTGCTCGTCTGCCCGGGTGCGAAGACGAGCGTGCCGGACTGGGCCTGGAAGTCGGCAGCGTTGTTGGCGATGGCGCTGCCGTTGACGAGCTGGTAACTCACGCGCACCTCGCTGGCCGAGGCCTCGTCCAACGTGATCAGGAACTCGAGCGAGGCGGCGCCTTCGCTGGCAGCGACGGGTCGGACACGAAAGTAGGGCATGGCGGCTCCTCATCCAGTGGGACGACGGTGACGGGCCGCCCCGTCGTCGTCCAGGCCGGGGCGTGGCCGGCAAGGTAGGCGCAGGCGCGTTACTGCCGGGTTACCGCGGTTGCCGGCAGGGTTGCGCTGCCGGGCAGGGGTCGTTCACCACTTCTCAGCCGCGGCGCCGATCGGCCGCAGCCAGCAGGGCGCGGTTGGTCGGGTTGCGCTGCAGGAAGCTGTCGCGGAAGGCCTCGGGCACCTGCGGCAGCGCGACCTGGCGGATCCAGTGCGCGGCGCTGGCCAGCGCCTGCAGGGCCTCGTCGCCGGCGGCGCAGGCGTCGAAAACCTGCACCGCGATCCACCAGGCTTCGGGCAGGTACATGTCGGCCGGCTGCACACGCTGCAGCCGCGGCAGCAGTTCGCGCAGCGCTGCTGCGGCTTCGGCGCCGCGCCCGGCGCGATGCAGGGCCCCGGCGCGCAGCAGACCGGCGCGCATGGCGACGCCGCCGAACTCCAGCCTGCCGGCCAGCTGCAGCACGTCCTCGCAGCGCGCGACGGCGGCATCGGGGTCCAGGCCGCAGGCCTGGTCGAGTTGAGCCTGCATGCGCACATGGGGGTCGCCGCCGCGGTCGAGGATCTGCAGCGCGTTGTCCAGCCCCGGCCCGTCGCCCAGGCCGAGCGCGCGGTCGACGCGGCTGGACAGCATGGCGCGGCGCGCCTGCACCGCGGCCACGTCCAGGGGCACACCGGCGAGCGCCTGCCGCGCACGCGCGAACTGCCCCAGGTCGATGAGGATCTGTGCCTTGTGGTTGCCGGCCACCGCCAGCCACAGCGCCTGCCCGTCGCGCTGGAAGCACGCCAGCGCGCTGTCGAGCCGGTCGAGCGCGTCGCCGTAACGCCCGGCCATGCCGCAGTACAGCCCGACGTAGGTTTCGACGACACCGCCGGTGGGCCCGTCGGTGGCGCCCAGCTGCTGCTGCAGCGCGTGGGCACGCTGCGCCAGGCCGAGCGCCTGGTCGACGTGGCCCAGGTTGCCCTGCACCGTGGCCAGGTTGGAGGTCAGCGTGGCCAGCTCGGACAGGTCGCCCAGCGCCTGCGCGTTGGCGATCGCCCGCGCCAGTGCCGCCGCGGTGTCGCGCAGGCGTCGCGCGGTGTTCAGCACGTAGGCGTAGTCGGCCCAGAAGCGGCCCTTCTGCTCGGCATTGCCTTCGCTTTCGACGAGGTCCCGGAACGGCTCGATGACCGCCAGGCCCTCGACCGCGCGGCCGCCCTGGGCCAGGCCCACCGCATGCAGCCGCGCCGCCTCGAAACGCGGCCACGGCTGGTCGAAACCGCGCGCCAGCGCACCGGCCTGCACGGCGGCGGCCACCCCCGTGGCGTGGTCGCCGGTCATCAGCGCGGCCATCGCGCGCGCGGTCAGCGCCGCGGCGCGCTGGCGGTCGCTGCGCGCCTCGGCCAGCAGGGTGTCGATCATCTGCTGCGCCAGCGCCACGCCCTGCACGACGATCAGCGCCTGCAGGCTGTCGCAGCGGGCGTCGAACGAACGTTCGGCGTCGCCGGCGCGGTCGAAACACAGGCGCGCCTGCTGCCAGTGTTCGACCTCCAGGCTGCGTTGCGAGGCCGCCTGCGCCTGGCGCGCGGCCTGCACGTAGGCTTCGGCGGCGAGCGGCCATTCGTGCGCGCCGGCCCAGTGCGGCGCGATGTGCGCCGCCTGCGCCTGCCGCGCCAGCAGCGCCGTCGCGATGCGCCGGTGCAGCAGCCGCGCGATCGGCGCCGGCACCGAAGCGCGCGTGGCCTCGCAGATGAGGTCGTGCGCGAAGGCGCCGTCGCGGATCACCTGCGCCGCTTCGAGTTCACGCCAGGGCTCGGCGATGTCCAGCGGGTGCGCATCCAGCACCGCGGCGGCCAGCTCGGCGCCGAAGCTGGCGCCGGCCAGGGCCGCCACGCGCGCCAGCTTCAGCGCTGCCGGCGACAGCTGCGCCAGGCGGCGCTCGACCAGTGCGCCGACGGTGCTCGGTTGCGGCAGGCGGTCGCCGGCCGCGGTGACGCCGCCGAGCAGCATGTCCTTCAAGGTCTCGAGCGCGAACATCGGGTTGCCGCCGGTGTGCCGCAGCAGCGCCGGGGCCAGGCGCCGGGCGTCGATGGCCGGCAGCGCCAGCGACTCGACCAGCTCGGCCAGCAACGTCTCGTCCAGCGGCCCCAGCCGCACGGTTTCCAGGCGCTGCGTCTCCTCCAGCGTCGAGCGCTCCTTCCCGGCCCCCCCGCCCCCCGCGGCCCGGCGCTGCGCGTAGCCCCCCGGCAGCGCCGCCAGGGCCGCGGCCTGCGTCAG
>CAYJOA010000011.1:0-26271 GCA_964371495.1 uncultured Rubrivivax sp. | reverse complement strand
CCCGCCCCGCCCCCCCCCCCCCCCCCCCGGGCCCCCCGGCCCCCCCCCCCCCCCCGCGCCGCCCCCCCCCCCGCGGCCGCCGCGCCGCCATCGGCCGGTCGCTGCGCGTAGCCCCAGTCCAGCGCCGACAGGGCCTCGGACTGCGTCAGCGACTGCATGAACTCGACGCTGGCGTCGTCGGCGAAGTGCAGGTCGTCGACGATCGCCGCGCGCCAGCCCAGCGCCAGCGCGTCGGCCAGCGTGGCCTCCACCGCGCGGTACAGCAGCAGGCGCTGCGCCTCACCCGACAGCGCCGCGGCGGGGCCGAGTTCGGGCAGCAGCAGCGCCAGGTCCTGCCGTCGTGTTTCGCCCAGCGTCACGTCGTGGCGCGCCAGCACCGCGCGCAGCAGGCGCGCCAGCACCGCGTAGGCGATGCCGGCATCACCCGGCCGCGCCTGCACGCCGACGACGCCTTGCAGGCCGGCGGCGAAGTCCTGCAGCAGCCGGGTCTTGCCGATGCCGGCTTCGCCGAGCAGTGCAAAGGCGCGCCGGCCCGACCAGGCGCGCGCCAGCGTCGCCGTCTCGGCCGTGCGGCCGACCAGCCGCGGCGGCCGCAGCAGGCTGGCCGGCACGACCGCACGCCGCGCCGGCAGCGCCGCCGCGTTGCGTTCGATGGTCGCCAGCAGCTCGACCGTCTCGGCCGAGGGGCGGGTGCCGAGTTCGTCTTTCAGCCGCGCCTCGAAGCGCTCGAAGGACGCGATCGCCGCGCTGCAGTCGCGGCGCAGGTAGTGCAGCCGCATCAGGCGGCGCTGCGCATATTCCGAGAACGGGTCGCTGTCGACCAGGCGCTGGGCGTAGGCCAGGCCGCGCACGATGGCACCGCTGGCTTCGCAGGCCGCCGCCGCCGCGGCCAGCGCCGCATCGCGCTGCTCGCGCCAGCGTTGGCGCGCCGCGGCGACCCAGGCGGCCAGTTCCGCCTGGCCGCTGAAGTCCAGGCCACCGAGCAGTTCCTCGCCGCCGGCGGTTTCGTCGCTGGCGATCAGGGCCAGGGTCGGCGCCAGGTCGGTCTGCACGCCGGGCGCCAGCTGCAGCCAGGCGCCGCTGACCACCAGCCTGACACCCAGTTCGCGGCGCAGCCTGAACAGGCGCTGGCGCAGGTTGGTGTCGGCCTTCCTGTGCTCGGCGTCCGGCCACAGCAGCGCCGTGGCGTGGTCTGCAGCGACCGGGCCGTCGAGCGCCACCAAGGCCAGCAAGGCAGCGTCCTTGGGCGACAGCGGCAGGCTCGCCGGCGGCTGCGTGCGTTCCAGCCCGGGCCGGCCGAGCAGGCGCAAGCGCCAGCCGTCGGTGTCGGTCGCTTCGGGGTCGGAGGTCTGGGCAGCTGCCGGCATCGTCGACGCATCCAGTGCCGCCGCCTGCCCGGCCACGGCGGCTGGAGCGTCGGCGGAGGCGCTGCGATTGTGTTGTAGGGGTCGCCGCGTTACCAGCGGGTTACCGGGTCGGCTGCAGGGTCCGGCAGGCGATAATCGTCACCGTGAAGCAAGCCAGACCGCCGCTGGTGCAAGCGTGGAAACACGGCACTGGAGGAAGGTCCGGACTGCACAGGGCGGCGTAGCAGCTAACGGCTGTCCACCGTGAGGTGAGGATCAGAGCAACAGAGACGAGTCGATGTGGGGTTCCCGAGCAGGGTGCTCTGTGAGGGGCCGGCGCAAGCCGGCCGCCGGGCGGCGAGAGCCGTCCGGCCGCGGCGAAAGCCGCGACCGAACAGCCACCCGATGCGGGGCTGCGCCCCGCATCGGGTGAAACGGGCAATCTCTACGCGCAGCAATACCAAGTAGGCACACGTTGACCTGGTCCCGGGGAGTGTGCGGGTAGGTAGCACCGAGCCGGTGGGCGACCACCGGCCCAGAGGAATGGCGGTCACGGCGGGGCCTCGCAAGGGGCTGCGCTGCACAGAATCCGGCCTATCGGCTTGCTTCACGTTTTTTTCCCCGCCGGGCCTGTCGAGGGGCGGCGGGCGACCGCGGCGCGGGCTCCTGCCCGTGCCGTCACTCCATGAACTGCGAGACTGCATGACTACTGGCCCCGACACCGTGACCCTGGTCGACGACGAACTCGACGTCCTGGCCAACTGCGTGCCGCTGGCAGCGCGCGACATCATCGAGCTCGGCTGTGGCACCGCAAGGCTGGCCCGCTCGCTGCTGGAACGCTACCCCGACAGCAGCGTCAGTGGCCTGGAAGTCGACGAGCGGCAGCATGCCAAGAACCTGGCCTCGCCGCAGCCGGGCCTGAGGTTCGTTGCCGGTGGCGCGCAGGCCATTCCCTTCCCGGACGCGAGCTTCGACCTGGCGCTGATGCTCAAGTCGCTGCACCATGTCCCGGTGCCCTGGCTCGCGCGGGCGCTGGGCGAAGTGGCCCGCGTGTTGCGGCCACGCGGGCATCTCTACGTCTCCGAACCGGTCTTTGCCGGCCCGCTGAACGAAGTCACGCGGCTGTTCAACGACGAGGGCGTGGTGCGGGCGGCAGCCCAGGCGGCACTGGACGCGGCACTGCTCACGGGCGCCTGGGAACAGGTGGCCGAGCGACGCTTCGAGATGCCGGTTGCCTTCAGCGACTTCGCCGATTTCGAGCAGCGCATGATGCGACCCACCTTCGCCGACCACCGCATCGACGATGCCAAGCTGGCCGCGGTGCGCGCCGTCTTCGAGCCGCACATGGGTGCCGATGGCGCGTTTTTCGTGCGGCCCATGCATGTGCGCGTGTTGCGCAAGGTGGCGTAACGGCGCCGCCCGGGAAGGCACGGCGCTGGACGCGATCACTTGATGGGCGGACGGATGTCGAGGCGGGGCGGCGGCCGCGTCGCCTGCGCCGCTGCAGTGCTCGTGGTCTGAGCCGCGACACCGACACTGATCTTCTCGCCCGCGGCGACCACCGCGCCGGCCTGCGGCGACTGCCGCACCACCGCGCCGACACGTCCGCCGGTGCCTTCGACCGATTCGACCGCGCCGAGCTCCAGGCCACTGGTGCGCAGCTTGGCCAGCGCGTCGCTCAGCGACAGTCCGCCGATGCTGGGCACGGTGCTCGTGCGGGTGGCGATCTTCAGCGTCACGGTGCTGCCGACGGGCACCTGGGTGCCGGCCGCCGGTGTCTGGTCCAGCACCAGGCCGTCGAGCAGGTGCGACTGGACTTGCCCCTGCGCATCGATCGCGGTCAGCACCAGGTCGAGCGAGCGCGCGATCTCGCTCGCGACGTCGGTGCGGCGGTCCTTGAAGTCGGGGACGCTGACCGTGCGCGCCGCCGTCAACCCGACGGGCGCCTGCACTTGCGCCGTCGGTGCGCCGACGTTGGCGGACGGCGGCGACGCCCTGCCGCCCGCCAGCCACCAGGCGGCCGCCAGGACCACGAGCCCCATCGCCAGGCCGAACCCGATCCACGCCGGCACCGCGGCGCGGCCGCCGGCAGGGGTGGCCTGGGGCTCCGGGCTCGCTGCCGCTGCCGCCGGGCCATGAACAGAGGCCTGTCCAGCCACCGTGTCGGCAAAATCCGGCGGCGCGGGCGGCGGATAGCTTGCCATCGGCACGATCACCGTGCGGTCGCCGGGTGCGGCGCGTGCGATGCGGTCGACATCGTCGACCAGGCGTCCCAGCTGGCCCTTGAAGTCGCGCCGCAGGTCCGCGGCCTGCAGCCCGCGGAAGCTTACCGGTGAGCGTGCATCGTCCAGCAGCACCGGCAGGAGCACGCCTCGGCGCATGCCTTCCTCGGCCTCGACGCGCACCGCCTCGGAGGCAAAGGCGGCGTGCGACCAGAAGGCGACGACGACGTCGGCCTGGTCCAGCGCGTCGGCGACGACATCGTCCCAGCGCTGTCCGGGCAGCACGCTGCCGCGGTCCCAGAACACTTCCATGCCGCGCGCCTGCAGTGCCCGCACCACCGGCGCCACACGCTCGCGGTCCTCGGTGGCGTAGCTGACGAAGACGCGGCGAAGGCTGTCCTGGGGTGGCGCCGGGCTCGCGGCCGACGCAGGCGCCGCCGCCAGGAGGCCGGCGTCGGCATCGCCCGCCGCCGGCAGCCGGGCGTCGCGCCCAGGGGCGGCAGCGGCCCGCGGGCGCGCGGCGGCCGTCGCCGTCGCCGCTCCGGCGGCTGTCTTGGCTTGCGGCGCGGGGCTCGGCAGCTCGGGGGCCGCCGCTTCGGGCCACCACGGGGGCGTGTCCGCCACCAGGTGGTCGACGAAAACGCGGTAACTGCTGGCCAGCGAGAAGCGGTCGCCGCTGCCGGCCCGCACCGAGATGACCTCGCCGTAGGCGCAGTCGGGTGACTGCTGGATCTGCACCGCATCGAAGTAGTCGCCCAGGCGGCACTCGGGCAGGCCGTAACACTCGGCCAGCAGCGCTTCGAACATCGGCTGGTAGCCGTGGATGTCCTCCTCGGGCCGGCCGTGCCGCCAGTGAATGCGCAGCTTCTCCATCGACGCCTCGATGCGCGACGGCAGCGGCAGCACCAGCAGCGGCCTCAGGTCGTCGCTGGCACGGCGGTAGCCGGTGGCGCGCAGCACGAGCTCGCGCACGCCGGTCAGGCTTTGCCGGTTCGGCGTGAACACCACGACCAGCTTCTCCGGCAGCAGCGACGTGCAGATGCCGCTGATGTCGGTGACGCCGGTGCGCGAATCGACGAGGACCCAGCGGTAGTCGCGTGCCAGGCGTTCGGCAAAGGCGCGGTAGATGCCCGGCGCGCGGCGGAACAGGCCCTCCCAGTCGAAGGTGTTCACGCGCTTGCCGTAGCCCCCGTCGTCGTTGCGCCCGGCACGCAGGATGTGTATCGCGGCGTGTTCGGTCTGCCCGATGTACGCCGGCCAGTCGAGCGCGGCGAGCGCTGCAGCGGTGAGTTCTTCGGCGTCGTCTTCCGACACGGCGGCCTCGGCGGGCAGCTGCGCGGCAAGCGCGATGAACAGGTCGATGAGGCCGGGCCCGGCGTCCAGCCCGAGATGGAGCCCGGGGTCGCTGCCGCGCAGGCGTGGCGGGAAGAAACGGTGCAAGCCGGGTGCCTCGAGGTCCCAGTCGACCACCAGCACCTTTTCGCCCGGCGCCAGGCGCTCGGCGAGCACGTAGGCGGTATTGGCCAGCGCCATGGTGCGGCCGGTGCCGCCCTTGTACGAATAGAAGGTGGTGATGCTGCCCGGGGCGGACCCTGGCAACGAGGCCATCGGCGCGCTGGCAGACATCAGCGATTCGGGAACGCCGGTGGCCAGCCCGGCCCGTGCGCCGGGCGCCACGGCGGCAGTTCGTGCTCGGCCGGCAGCAGGAAGGCCGCGCAGTCGCTGCAGGCGGCCGCCTCCACCGGCTGCAGGGCCTGGCAGTGGTGATAGATCTCCTGCGCGATGGCCTCGACCTTCGAGACGAACTGCCGGTTGCGCAGCATGGCCTTGTCGGCCAGCGTGAACTGCGAGAAGTCGACCGCATGGCGCAGGTCCTTGATGCGCGGCGGCAGGTCCTCGAAGCCACGCAGCACGACCGGGATGATCAGCCCGCGGCCGCCGGCCACGCCGGCGATGGCCAGCCGCTGGGCTTCCAGCCTGACCATCGCCTCGAACTCGCGCCCGCAGTACGGCCGGCGCTCGTAGACCGGCGAATACACGGCCACCATGCACGCGCTCTGGCACAGCGCCGAGGCGAGCGCCTCGTTGTAGAGATAACCGCCTTGCAGGCGGTCCTGGTCGAAGTAGACGGGCAGGTCCACCAGCGGGTCGAGCGAAGCCTCCAGCGCGGCCTTGAACTGCCCGATGAACCCGCGCACCAGGTCCTGCTTGGCATGGCTGTAGCTGATGAAACAGGCGTATTCGAACTTGCCGGCCATGGCCACATCGTGGCCCAGATGACCTGCGCGCGCAAGGTCGGTCGCGGCCGGCCCGGCGGCCGTTCAGCCCGGCACCACCAGCGTGTGTCGTACCAGCCAGCGCAGGCCACTGGCGGCCGGGGCCGGCTGCAGCGCCAGCTCCAGCGCCGGGCGGTCCTGCGGTGCCAGCTGGCGCCACAGGAAGTCACGCGCATTGGCGGGATCGCCGGCAACGAACAACTGCGAGGTCAGATCGCCGAAGCTGCCGTGCCGCAGCTTGACGTGGATGTGCGGCGTGCGGCCCGGGTAGGGTACCGGCTTGATGGTGCGCATGCGCAGCGTGCCCTGGCGGCCGCTGCGCGTGGCGCCGAAGCCCTGGAAGCCGTCGTCGTGGCGGCCGGGGTCGGCGCTGACGCCAGGGTGGCGGTAGACGGCCATCGCGTCGCACTGCCAGATCTCGACCTCGGCGCCGTCGATCAGCCGGCCCTGCGTATCGGCGACCACGGCCTCCAGGCCCAGGTGTTCGCCGCGCGCCACGCGCGTGCGGCCGTTGCGCTGCACGGTCGTGAGGTCGGCGTCCCAGTCGGTCCAGCGCTCGCGCCAGGCGCGCGCCGGGTAGAACGGGCCGTCGGTCATGGCGGCCAGCGCGCGGCGCGAAGACGCCAGCGCCGGGCTGGCGATGAAAGCGGCGAGGCCGGCCGCTGCGGCGGTGCCCGTCATGACGATGCGGCGGCGGTGGGGGTCCATGCCGGCATTGGAGCAGCCCGCGGGTGCGCCCACTAGACTGCGGGTTTCTCTTGCCTTCGATGAACCCCGACGCCCACCTGCTCTGGCGCGGCCCGCGCTGGACGCTGGCGCTGCTGCTGGCCTGCCTGGGCATGCTGGGGCCGTTCTCGATCGACACCTACCTGCCGGCGTTTTCGGGCATCGCCACTTCGGTCGGCGCGACGCCCGTGCAGATGCAGCAGACGCTGTCGAGCTACCTGCTCGGCTTCGCCGTCATGAACCTGTTCCACGGCGCGCTGTCCGACAGCCTGGGCCGGCGCCCGCTGGTGCTGGGCGGCATGGCGGTGTTCACGCTGGCCTCGGTGGGCTGCGCGATGTCGGACTCGATCGGCGCGCTGGTGCTGTTCCGCGCCCTGCAGGGCATGTCGGCGGGGGCCGGCATGGTGGTCTCGCGCGCCATCATCCGCGACATGTTCCTGCCGGTCGACGCCCAGCGCGTGATGTCGCAGGTGACGCTCTTCTTCGGTGTCGCACCGGCCGTCGCGCCGATGGTCGGCGGGCTGCTGTTCGTGCACGCCGGCTGGCATTCGATCTTCTGGCTGCTGGCCGCGGTGGGCGCTGCGCTGTGGCTGGCCAACTGGCGGCTGTTGCCGGAAACGCTGCACCCGGGCGCGCGCCAGCCCTTCAACGTGCGCAACCTGCTGCGCGGCTACTGGCAGCTGGCGCGCAACCCGCGCTTCCTGGCGCTGGTGCTGGCCAGCGGCATCCCCTTCAACGGCATGTTCCTGTACGTGCTGGCGGCCCCGGTGTTCCTGGGCGAACACCTGCAGTTGCTGCCGACGCAGTTCTTCTGGTTCTTCATGCTCACCATCGGCGGCATCATGGCCGGGGCCTGGCTGTCGGGGCGGCTGGCCGGCCGCATCGAGCCACGCCAGCAGATCCGCCACGGCTTCGTCGTCATGCTGCTGGTGTCGCTGGTCAATGTCGCGCTCAACCTGCTGTTCGATGCGCACTGGGCGTGGGCGATGCTGCCGATCGCGGTGTTCTCCTTCGGCTGGGCGCTGATGGTGCCGGTGGTCACGCTGCTGGCGCTGGACCAGGTGCCGGCACGCCGCGGCATGGCGTCGTCGGTGCAGTCGTTTCTGGCCAGCCTGGCCAACGCCGCGGTGGCCGGCCTGCTGGTGCCGCTGGTGATGCATTCGACGCTGGCGCTGGCCGTCACCTCGCTGGTCATGATGAGCATCGGCGTCGTGGCCTGGGTCTGGGTCAAGCCGCGGCTGGACTGAGACAGGTCAAGTTGGAGCCGGGCGCGGCCGATATAGGCCGAGGAGCCCGTCCGATGATTCCATGCACCCGCCACCCCGCCCTGGTCTTGTGGTTTGCCGCAGCGGCCTGGCTGCCCGCCGCTGCGGTGGCCGCCGAAGCGGCGACCAAGAAGCCGGCCGCGGCAGCCCAGGTCGCAGAACCCGTCCCCGCCAAGGCCGTCAAGGTGGCCAACGTGGTCCCGGCCAAGGCCGCCAAGGTGGCCGAAACGGCCCCGGCCAAGGATGCCAAGGTGGCCGCGCCGGCCGCGGCCAAGGCGCCCCCGGGGGCCGGCGCCGCCGCCGAGCGGGCCCGCGCCCGCGACGCCGCCTGCGCCACCCTTGAACGCGCTGGAAGAGCTGCGGCTGCGCATCACGGAGCGCCTCGCGGCAGGCCAGGTCAAAGCGACGTCGGGGCCCTACGACTTGAAGGTGATCAACCGCGCGTCGGCGGCAACGGCGCGTCCGGCCATCGGCGCAGGTGCAGCCGCGGGCTCCGCGGTCGCGCGTGGCGTGCCGCAGGCGCCCGGTGCCCGGCGCGCCACGGACAACGCCGCCGCCTGGGCCTACGAAGGCGCTGCGGGGCCGCAGGCCTGGGGCGAGCTCAAGCCCGAATTCGCGTTGTGCGCCAAGGGTCAGCGGCAGAGCCCGATCGACCTGCAGGGCGGGCTGGCGGTGGATCTCGAGCCCGTGCTCTTTCACTACCAGGCCAGCCGCTTCGCCGTCGTCGACAACGGCCACACGGTGCAGGTCAAGGTGGCGCCGGGCAATGCCATCGAACTGGCCGGCCGGCGCTACGAACTGCAGCACTTCACCTTTCATCGCCCGGGCGAAGGCCGCATCGACGGCCGCCAGTTCGAGATGTCGCTGCACCTCGTGCACAAGGACGCGCAGGGCCGCCTGGCCGTGGTCGCGCTGCTGCTCGACCCGGGGCCGCCGCAGCCGGTGGTGCAGCAGGTGTGGAACAACCTGCCGCTGGAAAAGCACGAGGAAGCGGCCGCCCGAGTGGCGCTCGATCTGCCCCAGCTGCTGCCGGCCGACCGCCGCTACTACACCTACATGGGCTCGCTGACCACGCCGCCGTGTTCCGAAGGCGTGCAATGGGTGGTGATGCGCCACCCGGTGACGGCGTCGCCCGAGCAGCTCGCACTCTTCGCGCGCCTGTACCCGATGAACGCGCGCCCGCTGCAGTCCGCCGCAGGGCGGCGCATCATGCAGTCGAACTAGGCTCTTCGTGCTTCCTGCCGCGGCTGGCCGCCAGCAGCAGCGGCCACAGCCACAGGCTGGCCAGCCAGCGCAGCAGACGCGCGGCCGACAGCGGCCGCGTCTCGTGCCGCGCCACCTTGGCGAACAGCACGCCGGCGCCGACCACCACGTACAGCAGCAGCGCGCCGTAGATCGCCACGCGCAGCCCGTAGCTGTCGCCGAACAGGTCGCCGATGGCGCGGCCGGCCAGCGCTGCCACGAACACCGACAACAACAAGGCCAGCGCCACGCCGGCCAGCGCGTGGCGCAGCTTCCAGAGCGGGTCGTTCTCCATCGGGGTCATGGTGCGGCACGGGTCGTCGAGGCATCGATTTTGCGCGGCGCGGCGGTTCAGCCCTCGTTTGCTGCCGTTCGTCGCAAGGCGCTCGCCCTGCCGCGGGCCGGCACCGAAGATCCCCACATCGACCTTTGCCATTTGGAGTCCGACATGAAGATCCGCCTGATCGAACGCGCTGTCTCGCTTGCGCTGGCGGCCGTCATCAACGTCGGCATGCTGGCCTGCATCGAGTACCTCGCCGGGCAGGAAGGCGCGAGCCCGCAATGGGCCGCCGCGGTGGCGGCCAAGCGCGTGTGAGGCGGCCGTGAAGGTGCTGCTGCTGTTCATTGGCTGGTGCCTGCTGTTCGTGCTGAGCTGGCCGCTGGCGCTGCTGGCACTCGTGCTGGCGCCGCTGGTGTGGCTGCTGTCGCTGCCGCTGCAGCTGCTGGGCATCGCGGTCGGTGCCGTGTTGGCCCTCGTTCGCGCGCTGCTGTTGCTGCCGGCGCGGCTGCTGGGCCGGCGCGGCTGAAACCGGTTCGCGGTCGATGACCGCCCGCGCCTCCTGAACGCTGCGGCGGCGCCGCCAGCGACCCTTCCATCGGCGCAACGTCGTCGTCGCAAGGCCGGGCCGGTAAAGCAGGACGATTGCGCGCCACAAACACTTCCATTACCATCGAATCGTCGAATCGATGCCTTGGGCCGCGTCCGCCACCGCCCGTCTGCCATGAGCACCCTGACCAAGAAGCTCTCGTTCCTGGACCGCTACCTCACGGTCTGGATCTTCGGCGCCATGGCGCTGGGTGTCGGGGTGGGTTATCTGGTGCCCGGCGTCGAGGACTTCATCAACCGGTTCAACGTCGGCACGACGAACGTCCCGATCGCGCTTGGCCTGATCCTGATGATGTATCCGCCTTTCGCCAAGGTGCGCTACGAGGAACTGCCCGACGTCTTCCGCGACACCAAGGTGCTGTGGCTGTCGCTGGCGCAGAACTGGATCGTCGGCCCGCTGCTGATGTTCGCGCTGGCGGTGATCTTCCTGCCCGACAAGCCCGAATACATGGTCGGCCTGATCATGATCGGGCTGGCGCGCTGCATCGCGATGGTCATCGTCTGGAACGAGATCGCGAAGGGCTCCACTGAATATGCCGCCGGCCTGGTGGCCTTCAATTCGATCTTCCAGGTGCTGTTCTTCAGCGTCTATGCCTGGTTCTTCATCACCGTGCTGCCGCCGCTGTTCGGGTTGTCGGGTTCGGTGATCGACATCTCCATCGGCCAGATCGCGCAAAGCGTCTTCATCTACCTCGGCATCCCGGCCATTGCCGGCGTGCTGACGCGCGTGATCATGCTGCGCTTCGTCACCAAGGAGTGGTACCACACGCGCTTCGTGCCGAAGATCGGGCCCCTCGCGCTGGTGGCGCTGTTGTTCACCATCGTCGTCATGTTCAGCCTGAAGGGCAGGCTGATCATCGACATCCCCTTCGACGTCGTGCGCATCGCGATCCCGCTGCTGCTGTACTTCGTCATCATGTTCGTGTTCTCGTTCTTCATGAGCCGGCGGCTGGGGGCGAACTACGAGAAGAGCGCCACGCTGTCGTTCACCGCCGCCAGCAACAACTTCGAGCTGGCGATCGCGGTCGCCATCGCGGTCTACGGCATCAATTCGGGCGTCGCCTTCGCCGCCGTCATCGGGCCGCTGGTCGAGGTGCCGGTGATGATCGCGCTGGTGCATGTGGCGCTCGCCTTCAAGCGCCGCTATTTCGCGCCGGTCGCCTTGCCGGCGCGCTGCTGAGGCAGGCCCATGGACGAGTTGTCGGCCGTCGCCTCGCTTGCCGCGCTGGCCCAGGGCATGCGGCTGCGCGTCTTCCGCGCCCTCGTGGGAGCCGGGCCGCAGGGCATGACACCGGGCGCGTTGGCGGCCACGCTGGGCGTGCCGGCGTCGACGCTGTCGTTCCACCTCAAGGAACTGATGCACGCCGGCCTGGTGACGCAGCAGCGCGACGGCCGCAACCTGATCTACCGGCCGGCGCTTGCGCAAATGAATGCCCTGCTGGACTACCTCAGTGCACACTGCTGCCAAGGCGTGGCCTGCGACACGACGGCCGCCCCCGGCTGCACGACCTGCTGAAACGCCACCCGCCATGACGACCCATGTGCTGATCCTGTGCACCCACAACTCGGCCCGCAGCGTGCTCGCCGAGGGCATGCTCGGGCACTGGGCGAAGAAGCTGGGTCGCGACGTCCAGGCGCACAGTGCCGGCAGCGCGCCCAGCGGTCGCGTCAACCCGCTTGCGGTCGAAGCGCTGAACAATGCCGGCATCGACACCGCAGCCTTGCGCAGCAAGAGCTGGGACGAGTTCAGCGGCGACGGCGCCCCCCCGCTGGCCATCGTCATCACGGTGTGCGACAACGCCGCCGCAGAGACCTGCCCGGTGTTTTTCGGCGGGACGGCTGGCCAGCCGGTCAAGGTGCACTGGGGCTACCCGGATCCGTCCAGCGCCGAGGGCGGCGACGCCGGCCGGCGTCGCGCCTTCGAGCTGACCCGGCTGGCCATCGGTTACCGTCTGCTGCAGCTGCTGGCGCTGCCGCTCGAGACCATGAAGCGCAGCGACCTGCACGAAGCGCTGGCCGAGATCGGCCGCAACTGATGGAAGAACGGACCTGCCGTGCCCGCTGACCCCGGCAAGGATCGCCGCGCGCCCCTCGCCCCGGCCCCGGGCGTCCAGCGCTCGGCGGGCACGTTCGGCTGTGTCGCCGCTGCCTGGCAGGCGCACGAAGCCGAATTGCGCGGCTACTTGCGGCAGCGCATGGCCGACGCCGACGTCGCCGACGACGTGCTGCAGGATGTCTTCGTCAAGGCCATGCGCGAGGGCCGGCGTTTCTGCACGCTCGACAACCCGCGTGCCTGGCTGTTCCAGGTGGCGCGCAACGCCCTGGTCGACCGTTTGCGCACGGCCCACGCACACGAACCGCTGACCGACGAGCTGCTCGACAGCACGCCGCTGCATGCGGAGCCGATGGCGCCCATCGACGCGCTTGCCGAGTGCATGGCGCGCACGCTGGGCGACCTGTCGCCCGAGGACGCTGCCATCCTGCGCGCCTGCGACCTCGACGGCCAGACCCAGCGCGCCTTCGCCCAGGCGAACGGCCTGAGCCTGCCAGCCGCCAAGTCACGGCTGCTGCGTGCGCGCGAACGGCTGCGCGACCGTCTCACCAAGGTGTGCCAGGTTCATTTCGAGCCCGACGGCAGCGTCTGTGGCCATGCCGGCCGCAAGGACGAGGCGTCGTGAAGCCCGCACTGCACGGGCCCGGGCCAGAGGCGCCGCGCGGTGGCGCCTCGGGCCCGAGCCCTGCGGGTGGGCAGAACATCGACCGTCGCCGAGCGCTGGCCCGCGCTGCTGCGCTGACGGCCGCGGCGGCAGCCCCGGCCTGGGCCCAACAAGCCGCGCCGGTCGGCGACAGGGGCGGCCCGCCACCGGCACCGGGCACCAAGCTCGACCTGCCCGACGTCGAGCTCTTCGACGGCCGCACCGTGACCCAGGCCGACGCCGACGGCCATGTGCTTGTGCTGTACTGGTGGGCCAGCTGGTGCCCCTTCTGCGCCCTGCAGAGCCCGCTGATGGAAAAGCTCTGGCTCGCTCACCGCGGCCGCGGATTGCGATTCCTGGGCCTGTCGATCGACCGCAAGGCCGAGGACGCCACCCGCTATCTGGCCCAGCGCGGTTACAGCTTCCCATCGGGCCTGGTCACGCCAGCCATCGCCCGCGCCCTGCCCAAGCCCAAGGGCCTGCCCGTCACCGTGGTGCGCGGCCGCGACGGCCGCGTGCTGATGGGTGAAGCCGGGCAGCTGTTCCCCGAAGACGTGGAGCACATCGCCGGCTTTCTTTGATCTGGCGCAAAGCCGCCGCAGCGGGCCTGCATCCTTTCGCGGGTGTCTTCGTCTACGAGAGCGAAGTCACCGCGAATGGTCATGTCGATGCCCTCCTTATGCGCGTTGCAGCGGCGCCGGTCATGCGCCCGGGCCGGCTTGCCTGACGGCGCCGCGACCGGCGACGGCTGCCGTGGTGGCAGCGACACCGTCGGCGCCAGCGCCCTGGTCTGCGCCCCGCGTGCCGCGCCCCTGCCTGGGCCGACCCCTGCACGGCCGCCGATGCCGCGCGGGCGTTGAACCGCCCCGCAACGTTTTCCCACGTCAACCCGAGGAAGGTCGTATGAAGCAAGTCAAGTTCTTGTTGTTGCCCGCCGTGCTGGCCATCGCACTCGGCAACGGGGTGGTCTACGCGCAAAGCGAGCCCAGCATCGCGTTGCCGCCGGCGGAGGTGATCCTGAAAGCCGCCGCGGACATGGGGGTCGAGGCCGTCGGCGCCGACTACGTCCTGTCCAGGATGCCGGAGGCTCTCAGCAAGTCCGGCAAGGTCTTCGTCATCGACGCCCGGCCGTCGCGGAACTACGACGATGGACACGTGCCCACCGCCTACAACATGTACGACGCCAAGTTCAAGCTTCTCTATCCGGAGTTCGAGAAGCTGAATGTCGCCAAGGACGCCGAGATCTTTCTCGGCATCGGCAGGCCCTGCCCGATGAGCCTGAACGACATCAAGCAGCTCAAGGAAAAGGGCTACACGAACCTGAAGGCCTTCGTCAGGGGACCGGTGTACTTCGAGAAGAGCTACTTCGAGGTCACCGCCAAGGGTGCGAAGAAGAGCGTCGGCAATGGCGCCGTCGTCGTCAGCCTGAAGGACGACCCGGACCTGAGCCGATTCCTCGCCTCCAACGTCGACAAGACCAAGCCCGTGCTCGTTGTCGGCGAGAAGGCCCATGCCGGCACCAACTACGCAGCGGCGGCCAAGGTCTATGCCACCGGCTACAGGAAGACCGGCGTCTTCAACGGCGACGTGTCTGAAATCCAATGACGAGGGGAACCCAAGTGAAGAGATTCATGCCGACACTGCTGGCCGTTGCCTTCGTGTCCTTCAACCTCGGTTGCGCCCAGCAGGCCGTGGCACCCGCGCCGCGGGCTGCGCAGCCCGCGGCGAACACCGTCGCCGCGCTCAAGATGGCCAAGGACGAGGGCGTGATCGACAAGGCCCACTTCAACCAGATCGTGGCCGACAAGGCGACCAACGTCGCACTCATCGACGTGCGCACCGATTTCGAGTTCGCGGCCGGCCACTTCGCGGGGTCCAAGCACGTGCCGATCAACGACATCTACTCGGAAGGCTGCCCCGCCACCCTCGCGAAGCTTCCGAAGGAAGGCTTCGTGGTGTTCGTCTGTGCCACCGGAGCGCGTGCCGGCGAGATGTACTTCGGCCTGAAGGACGACTGCAAGGTCGACATGAAGCGCTTCGCCTTCCTGGACGCGGAAGTCATGTTCGGACCCAAGGGGGCCGTGGTCAAGTAGTGCTGGCGACCCGGCTCGTCACGACGCTCGACGAGGCCTGGCGCGGCATCGGCGTGCCAGGCTCGCGCGCGCCAGTGCGTGGCATTCATTCGCGGAGGATTCATTCATGCGTACCCTGAGCAAGCTCGCCGCCGCGGCCACCGCCGCTGCCGCGTTGGCACTGTCGGTCGTGGCCTGTGCACCGCCGGCCTCTGCCGCCGACGTCAAGATGATCGCCCACGTCGCCGCCGTCGACATGGCGGCCGACGGCAAGTCCGCCCTCGTCAAGGTCAAGAACACCAAGGGCGGCGGCGTGGTCACCGTCACCGTGACCGACAAGGCGACGCTGGACAAGCTGGCGGCCAGGGCCATCGGCGTGGGCGACCAGGTCCGCTTGAGCTACGACGACGCCGGCGGCGGCAACCTGAGCAAGACCTTCAAGAAGGCCGAGGGCTGCTGATCGACGCTGCGCGGGTCCGGGTTTCTCGCATCCTTTTCGGCCTTCGTTCGTCTTCGGAAGTGAAGGCGGAAAAATGACCGAACTGACCCTGTCGCAGCGCACCCTGCAGTTTCCCCGGCACTACCCGCGGGGCTTCCTGCTCGCTGCCGCCGTCGCTTGGTGGTTGCTGTACCAGTCGCTCGGCCCGGCCTCGGAGGCCCTCGTCGCCGCCTTGCCCGTGGCGCGCGACAGCCACTTCGGCGGCGCGCTGCAGTTCTTCCTGTACGACACGCCCAAGGTGCTGCTGCTGCTGACGCTGGTGGTGTTCGCCATGGGCATGGTCAATTCCTATTTCACGCCCGAACGCACCCGCGCCCTGCTGGCCGGCAGGACCGAAGGCGCGGCCAACGTCATGGCCGCCAGCCTGGGCATCGTGACGCCTTTCTGCTCCTGCTCGGCGGTGCCCCTGTTCATCGGCTTCGTGCAGGCCGGCGTGCCGCTGGGAGTGACGTTCTCGTTCCTGATTTCGGCGCCGATGGTCAACGAAGTAGCGCTGGCGCTGCTGTTCGGCCTGTTCGGCTGGGAGATCGCCGCGCTCTATCTGGTTCTGGGCCTCACGGTGGCCATCGTCGCCGGCTGGATCATCGGCCGCTTGAAGATGGAACGCCACCTGGAAGACTGGGTGCGCGACATGCCCAAGGTCGCGGCGGCAGCCGGCGATGCCGGCTTGACGCTTGCCGAACGCATCAGCGCCCGCTTCGCCAGCGTGCGCGAGATCGTCGGCAGGGTCTGGCCCTACATCCTGGCCGGCATCACCATCGGCGCGGCCATCCACGGCTGGGTGCCGCAGGACTTCATGGCTTCGATCATGGGCAAGGACGCCTGGTGGTCGGTGCCGGCGGCGGTGTTGATCGGCGTGCCGATGTACACGAATGCCGCCGGCGTGATTCCCATCGTGCAGGCGCTGCTGGCCAAGGGCGCGGCGCTGGGCACGGTGCTGGCTTTCATGACGAGCGTGATCGCGCTGTCGCTGCCCGAGATGGTCATCCTGCGCAAGGTGCTGAAGCCGCGGCTGATCGCCACTTTCGTCGGCGTCGTCGCCACCGGCATCCTGGTCGTCGGATTCGTGTTCAACGCGGTGCTGTAGACACCGCCCTGTGGGCTGGGTTTGCCCGAGAACTTCTGGAGAGAAAGATGAGTTCACGCCACATGTTCACGCTGCTGCTCGTGGAGCGGTGGGCCCGGCAGTGGTGCTGAACATGACGGGTTGCGACGCCGCGCAACTCGAGTGGGGCATGATGGGTTGGAGCACCGACGATGCGCTGATGGGCGGCTTCAAGCGCTTCCCGGCCGACATCCAGCGCGACTTCCCGATCGCCGGAACGGCCGCCAGATGAGGGCTGCGGCGCACTGGCTGCTGTGCGGCGCGTTGCTGGCGGGCGCCGCCGCCCACGCCGTCGAGGTCCGCTTCGACCGCGTGGCGGAGGGCGTCTACGCCCACATCGGAGACAGGGGCGCCCGCAGTGCCGACAACGAAGGCCTGAACGCCAATGTCGGGTTGGTCGTCACGCCTGCCGGCGCGGTGCTCATCGACAGCGGCGCCACCTTCCGCAGCGCACGCCAGATCCACGACGCCGTCAAGGCGGTGACGCCGCGGCCGGTGAAGTGGGTCGTCAACACCGGCGGGCAGGACCACCGATGGCTGGGCAACGGCTACTTCGCCAGCCAGGGCGCCGAAGTCATCGCGCACGTCGCTGCGCTTGCCGACATGAACGACCGCGGCAACGACCACCTGCAGAGCCTGAAGGCCACGCTGGGGCCGAAGGCCGACGGCACCGAGCCGACGCTGCCCACGCGCCTTCTGGCCGCCAACGACGACAAGCTCGAACTGGGTGGCGTGGTGTTCGAGTTCAAGCACCGCGGTGGCGCCCATACGCCCGGTGACGTGATGGTGTGGCTGCCGCAGAAGAACGTGCTGTTCAGCGGCGACGTGGTCTACGTCGACCGCATGCTGGGCGTGCTGCCGGTCAGCAACACCAGACGCTGTCTCGACACCTTCGCCGTCGTCGAACAGTTGAATCCGGCCGTCCTGGTGCCTGGTCACGGCAGCGTCACCACGGTGGCCACGGCCAGGGCCGACACCCAGGCCGTGCTGCTGGCGCTGCGCGCGCACATGAAGAAGGCGGTCGACGACGGCGTCGACGTCAGCGCTGCCGTCAGGTCCTTCGATGCCCAGCCCTTCATGCGTCTGCTCAACGCCGCCGAACTGATGCCCGGCAACGCCAGCCGCACCTATCTCGAACTCGAACGCGAGTAAGGCCTCGCACCCAATCCACAGGAGCACATGATGGACATCAAGGTACTCGGCACCGGCTGCGCCAACTGCAGGACCACCATCGCGCTGATCGATCAGGTCGCGCGAGCCTTGGGCGTGCCGGTCACGCTGAGCAAGGTCGAGGCGTTGCGCGACATCATGGGCTACGGCGTCATGAGCACGCCCGGCGTCGTGATCGACGGCAAGGTGGTGCACGCCGGCGGCGTACCCGGCCGCGACAAGGTCGAGAAGTGGCTGGCCGGCGCCTGACACCGCATCGGGACACACCAACATGAACCCGCAAAAGAAGTTCCACCTCGTGTTTTCGCTCGTGATGGGCGCGATGATGATCTTCGTGATGACCTTCGTCATCACCGCGGTGAACATCGGCTTCACCGACACCTTCGTGCGCAGCTGGGCCAAGGCCTTCGGCATCGCCTACATCGTCGGCGTGCCGGTGATCTTCTTCCTGGCCCCGGTGGCGCGCAAGCTCAGGGCGGGCCTGCTCGGCGTGCCGCAGTGACGACGACCTCAGCGATCCGTCCTGCCGCCTGAAGCCATCCTGCAAAGGCAGGCAAGGAGCCCGACATGAACGCCCGCGTCGACATGCCCACCGCCCGCGAGGTCTGCCCCACCACCACGCGCCGCCTGCTGGTCGAAGGCGCGCTGCTGGTCGACGTGCGCGAACTGAGCGAGGTCGTGCACACGGCTTTCGACATACCCGGCGTGGTGCTGATGCCGCTGTCGGAGTTGCAGCAGCGCTACGAGGAACTGCCGCGCGACGGCAGTTGCTGCTGTTGAGGGGAACCCAGGTGATGAAATCGTTGACCCTGGCCTGGACCGCCGCCGCCGCGCTGCTGCCGGGCGGCGGGCTGATGACGGCGCTGGTCACCCTTTCGCAGCCGGCTCCGGCGGTGACAGCCGCCGCGCCCGTGCACGACGTGGTGCAGCTCGCGCTGCAGGCCGGCAAGCCCACGGTGGCCGAATTCGGCGCCAATGCCTGCGCCTCCTGCCGCGCGATGAAGCCGGTGCCCGAAGCGCTGCGGCGCGAGCATGGCGAGCGCATCGCGGTGGTCGAGGTCGACCTCATCGCGCAGCGCGCGGGGGGTTATGTCCAGCGCTACGGTATCCAGCTCATGCCGACGCAGGTGTTCTTCGACGCCAGCGGGCGCGAGACCGGCCGCCACATGGGCACGATCTCGGGCGCAGAGATCCTGGCCCGGCTGCAAGGCGGTACACGATGACCGGCGCCGAAGGTCTGGCCGCGGCCTTCGTCGGCGGCGTGCTGACGTCGGCGTCACCCTGCGTGCTGGCCGCGGTGCCGGTGGCGGTGGGTTTTGTCGGCGGGCAGGCGGTGTCGCCGCGCCGTGCCTGGATGCTGGCGCTGGCCTTCGTCGCCGGCATGAACGTGGCCTTGTTGATCATGGGCCTGGCCGCGGCCCGGCTGGGCCTGTTGCTGGGCACGCTGCCCGGCCCCTGGTCGGTGGCGGTGGGCGTGCTGGTGGTCGCCGCCGCGGCATGGCTGTGGCGCTCGCAGGCCGCGTCCTGCGGTGTGCACCTGCCGGCGGCACTGCAACGGCGGCTGGCACGCTCGGGCCTGTGGGGTGCGGCGCTGCTGGGCGCGCTGATCGGCACCGTGATGAGCCCCTGCGCGACACCGGCGCTGGCCGCCGCGCTGGCCCTGGCCGGCTCGGGCAGCGCCTTCGGCGCGTCGATGTGGTGGGGCGCGGCACTGCTGCTGGCCTACGGCATCGGCCACAGCGCCTTGCTGCTGGTGGCGGGTGCGATGCCCGGCGCAGCCAGTGCAATGATGAGGCGCTTTGCTGCCGCCAGCGCCTGGCTGCCCGGGCGGCGCAGCTTTGCCGTGCTGCTGGCCGCCGCCGGCCTGTGGTGGGTCGCGCAAGGCCTGGCGCCGGAGTCGACGGCTGCCTTGATCGCCCAATGAATGCCAGGCTGCGCGCGTGCATCGCATCAGTCTTGCGTGCCCTCAATCGCCGAACCGCTGCCCTCTGTTCCGATCACGAGAGCTGATCGTCGATGGCCTTGACGGAGCAAGAGCGTGGACACCTTCCTGCGCTTGATGAACGGCGGCGCCGGCAACCTGGCCACCTACTTGGCCGCCCACGTGCTGCTGTGCCTGCTGCCGGCGTTTTTCATTGCCGGCGCGATGGCGGCGCTGATCCCCAAGGCCAGCATCACGCGCTGGCTGGGCCGCAATGCGCGCTACCGCGTTTCCTACCCGGCCGCTGCGGCCGCGGGCTCGCTGCTGGCGGTGTGTTCGTGCACCATCGTGCCGCTGTTCGCCGGCATCTACAAGAAGGGCGCCGGCCTGGGGCCGGCGATCACCTTCCTCTTCTTCGCGCCGGCCGGCAACATCCTCGCACTGGCCTACACCGGCAGCATCCTGGGCGCGGAATTCGCCGTCGCGCGCTTCGTGCTGTGCCTGCTGTTCGGCATCGGCATCGGCATGCTGATGGCGGTGCTGTTCTGGCGCGACGACGCCAGCCACGACGCGCAGACCGATGCCCTGTTCGCCGAGCAGGCGAGCATCGGCCCGGCGGCCACGGGTGTGCTGCTGTCGCTGGTGGCGGTGCTGATCGCCGGCACGCTGAAGCTGTGGCCGTTGACCGCCACCGTCGGCACGGTGACCCTGCCGCTGCCCTGGGCCGAGGCCTGGCAGGCGACGCTGTTCGAGTGGGTGCCGTTCGACGCCGCCAAGGGCGAGGAAGGCGTGAGCGTGCAGGGCTCGCTGCTGATCCTGCTGCTGTTCATGATTGGCTTGACGGCGTGGCAGGGCCTGGAGGACATCGTCGAAGGCGCCAAGCGCTGGACCTGGGTCGCGCTGGGCCTCACCGCGGCGACGCTGCTGGTGGCGGCGCTCAGGCTGACACCCGGCCCCGGCGGGCTGGAGGTGGCGCTCACGGGCCGCGCGCTGGCCGTTGGCCTGGCGCTGTGGGCCGTGCTGCACCACGCGCGCCGGCTCGATGCCGACGCCTGGCGCGCCTGGCTGTGGGAAGCCTGGCGCTTCGTCAAGCAGATCTTCGTGCTGCTGGTGGCGGGCGTGTTCGTCGTCGGTGTCGTCCGGCAGCTGATCCAGCCGCAATGGATCCAGGACCTGGCGGGCAAGAACGACTCGATGGGCAACGCGGTGGCCGTGGTCTTCGGCGTCTTCATGTATTTCCCGACCCTGGTCGAGGTGCCGGTGGCGCACATGTTCCTGGACCTGGGCATGCACCGCGGGCCGCTGCTGGCCTACCTGATGGCCGACCCGGAACTCAGCCTGCAGAGCATCCTGATGGTGGCCGCCGTGATCGGCCGGCCCAAGACCTTCACCTACGTCGGCCTGGTGGCCGTGTTCAGCATCGCCGCCGGGCTGCTGTACGGCGCCTGGGTCGACGGCGTGAACCCGGCCTGGATCGCCGCCGGGCTGGCCGCGTTCATCGGTTCTCTGGTGGCGCTGCTCGGCTGGCTGCTGGGGCGCCGGCAGGCTCCGGCCCGTGCGTGAACACTTTCGACAAGGAGACCAACGATGAAGACCGTCAAGATCCTCGGCTCCGGATGCGCCAACTGCAGGAAGCTGGAAGCGGTGGCGCGCGAGGCCGCAGCCGCCGCGGGCGTGCAGGCCGAGTTCGTCAAGATCACCGACATGCAGGCCATCATGGCCTACGACCTGCTGGCCACGCCGGGCTTGGTGATCGACGACAAGCTGGTCAGCAGCGGTCGCATCCCGACGCAGGCCGAAGTTCGGCAGTGGCTGGCTGTTTGAGCCTGGCCGCGGGCTCGACCTCGACCGGGTGGTGGCGAGCCTCAGATCATGTCGCCGGGTCGAGACTCCAGCCGCGCCGCGAAGGCCAGGTACTCGCCGTTCACCCCAGGCCAGCGGGTGTCGGCCTGCGCATCGACGACCGTGGCCCGCAGCAGCCGTCTCAGCGTTTCGGGCTGCGGCATCAGCGGCCCGGCAAAGCGAACGGCGCTGCGCTCGGCGATGACGAGCGTCGGAAAGGTTTCGACATCGACGTCGCCCAGCAGGTCGGCCTCGTCCTCGATGTCGATCCAATGCCATTTCAGCGCCGTCTGGCCCACGGCGAATTCTGCGGCCACTCCACGCAGCACGGCGCGGTAGTCGTCGCACAGGCGGCACCACGCCGCGCACAGGCAGGCGATATGAACGGTCGGTGGCTGCATGCGCTGCGGGTGATCTGGACCGGTCGGTGACGCCGGGTTCGCTGGCCATTGGGCCCTGGACGCGGGATCGGCGATCGCCGCGAGTCTGGGCCTTCGGCAGATTGCCGCGTTGATCGCCGGCAAACGCGAGCGGCATCGACGTGCCGGCCTGCGCCCCTGTCGGGCACTGCGGGACGGGATGCGATCGCCTGGAAGGCGTCTTGCCCGGCAGAATGCGCGCTCCGACCAGCCTGGAAAGCGCATGAAAGTCTTTGGTATCGCCGGCCATTCCGGCATGGGCAAGACGACGCTGCTGGAGCGCCTGGTGCCGGAGCTGTCGTCGCACGGCCTGGTGGTTTCGCTGATCAAGCACAGCCACAAGAACATCGACATCGACCGCCCGGGCAAGGACTCGTACCGCCTGCGCGAGGCCGGTTGCAGCGAGGTGCTGCTGCTGGGCAACGACCGCTGGGCGCTGATGCACGAACTGCGCGGCGCCGAAGAACCGCCGCTGGAATACCTGCTCAGCCGCCTGCAGCACTGCGACCTGGTGCTGATCGAGGGCTTCAAGAACGGTGGTTTTCCCAAGCTGGAGGTCTGGCGGCCCGAGGTCGGCAGGCCAACCCTGTGGCCCGACTGGCCGGGCATCCTGGCGATTGCCAGCGATGCACCGCTGCCTGCGCCGGGCATCAGCCGGCTCGATCTGTCCGACACGGCGTCGATCGCGGCGTTCGTGATGGCGAACGCCACCCCGCGCTGATTCGCGGCGGCCGCGCTGGCGGCCGTGCAGGCCCGGCTGCTGGGGCAGCGGGGCCATTTCCCTGCAACGGCGGGGCCGCCACCTCGCGCCGGTCCCGGTCCTACACTCACGCCCTGCATTTCGATGGGAGTCCGTTCCATGTTCCGTTCCTGGTCCCTGGCGCTGCTGCTGGCGCTGTCCGCCCTGGCTGCCGGCGCGCAAGTGCCGACCGCCCGCACCCTGCCGCCGGGCATCTCCGTCGCCAGCAGCGTCGAGGGCATCACCGAGTACCGGCTGGCCAACGGCCTGCAGCTGCTGCTGGTGCCCGACGACTCCAAGCCGACGACCACCGTCAACGTCACCTACCGCGTCGGCTCGCGGCACGAAAACTACGGCGAGACCGGCATGGCGCACCTGCTGGAGCACCTGCTGTTCAAGGGCACGCCGACCCACCCGAACGTCTGGGCCGAGTTCACCAAACGCGGCCTGCGCGCCAACGGCACCACCAGCTACGACCGCACCAACTACTACGCCAGCTTCGCCGCCAACGAAGACAACCTGCGCTGGTACCTGAGCTGGCAGGCCGACGCGATGGTCAACAGCTACATCGCGCGCAAGGACCTCGACACCGAGATGACGGTGGTGCGCAACGAGTTCGAAAGCGGCGAGAACAACCCCGGCCGCGTGCTGCTGCAGAAGACGCTGGCCGCGATGTACCAGTGGCACAACTACGGCAAGTCGGTGATCGGCGCGCGCAGCGACATCGAGAACGTCGACATCCCGCGCCTGCAGGCCTTCTACCGCCAGTACTACCAGCCCGACAACGCGACGCTGATCCTTTCGGGGCGTTTCGACACCGCCAAGGTGCTGGGCTGGGTGGCGCAGTCTTTCGGCGCCATCCCCAGGCCGCAGCGGGTGCTGCCCACGCAGTACACGCTGGACCCGCCGCAGGACGGCGAGCGCCAGGTCACGGTGCGCCGCGTCGGCGGCACGCCGCTGGTCTACATGACCTACCACGTGCCGCCCGGCGGCGACCCCGACTTCGCGGCCGTCAGCCTGCTCTCGCTGGTGCTCGGCGACACCCCCGGGGGGCGGCTGCACAAGCGGCTGGTCGAAACGCAGCTGGCCGCGCAGGCCTTCGCCGGCGCCTGGGGGCTGACCGAGCCGGGGCCGCTGATCGTCGGCACTGGCCTGGCGCCGGGGCAGGACATCGATCGCGCACGCGCGGCGATGGTGGCGGTGCTCGACGGCGTGGCGGCCGAGCCGGTGACCGCCGAGGAGCTGGAGCGTGCGCGCACGACCTGGCTCAACGGCTGGGATCTCGGCTTCACCGACCCCGAACGCGTGGGCGTGGCGATGTCCGAAGCCATCTCGCTGGGCGACTGGCGGCTGTACTTCCTGCAGCGCGACCGTGTGCGCCAGGTCAAGCTGGAAGACCTGCAGCGCGTGGCCAGCACCTGGCTGCGCAAGGACAACCGCACCGTCGGCGTGTACCTGCCCACGGCGCAGCCCGAGCGCGCGCCGCAGGGCGCTCGTGTCGACGTGGCGGCGATGGTCAAGGACTACCGCGGCGACGCCACGGCGGCGGTGGCCGAGTCCTTCGAGGCCACGCCCGCCAACCTGGACGCCCGCACCCGCGTGTCGCGCGCCGGCGGCGTGCAGGTGGCGCTGCTGCCCAAGGGCACCCGCGGCAGGGTCGTGCAGGCGCGGCTGCGGCTGCATTACGGCGACGCGCAGAGCCTGCAGGGCCAGCAGACGGTGGCCGCGCTGGCCGCCAGCCTCGTCGACAAGGGTGGCGCCGGGCTGACGCGGCAGCAGATCGCCGACCGCTTCGACCGCCTGCAGGCCGATGTCGATTTCAGCGCCAGCGGCCAGACGCTGGCGGTGGGCATCACCACCAAGCGCGAGCACCTGCCGGCCGTCGTCGAACTCGTCGGCCGGCTGCTGCGCGAGCCGGCCTACGCGCCCGAGCCGCTGGACGAGGCGCGCCGGCAGTGGCTGGCCAGTATCGAGCGCCAGCGCAAGGAGCCCGACGCCGTGATCGCCAATGTGCTGGCACGCCACGGCAACCCCTACCCGCGCGGTGACCTGCGCCATGCCCGTTCCTTCGACGAGATGGAGCAGGACGTCAGGGCCGTCACGCCCGAGCAGCTGCGGGCCTTCCACCGCCGTTTCATCAGCGCTGCCAGCGGCGAATTCGCCGCCGTCGGCGACGTCGACGCCGCGGCCCTGCAGCCGGCGCTGGAGGCGGCCTTCGGCAGCTGGCGCCAGCCCGCCGGCGGACCGCTGGCCTTCCAGCGCGTGCCGCAGCCGCTGGTGGCGGTGCCGGCCCGGCGTTTCGTCGAAGTCACCCCCGACAAGGCCAACGCCAACCTGCGCGGCGGGCTCGCGCTGCCGATCTCCGACCGCCACCCCGACCACGCCGCGCTGGCGCTGGCCAACTACATCTTCGGCCTGGGCGGCAACTCGCGGCTGTGGATACGCATCCGTGAAACCGAAGGCCTGAGCTACGACGTGCGCTCGGTGCTGGGCTGGAGCTCGATCGACGACAACACGGACTGGACCGTGAGCGCCATCTTCGCGCCGCAGAACCAGCCCAAGGTCGAAGCGGCGCTGAAGGAAGAACTGGCGCGTTCGCTGAAGGACGGCTTCACGCAGGAAGAACTGGACCAGGGCCGCGCCGGCCTGCTCAACTTCCGCCGCCTGTCGCGCGCGCAGGACGCCGGCGTGGCCGGACAACTGGCGCAGAACCTGTACCTCGGGCGGCGTTTCGACTTCGCGCAGCAGGTCGACGACACCATGGCGCGCCTGACGCTGGAGCAGCTCAACGCCGTCTGGCGCAAGTACATCAGCCCCGAGCGGTTGGTGCTGGCCTGGGGCGGCGACTTCAAGCCGGCGCAGTAGACCGCAGCAGGGCAGACCGGTGGCCGACGACCCGCGCGACCGCGCCGAACAGCGTACCCTGCTGCTGCCGCGGCGCGACCAGGGCAGCGAGCTCAAGCCTGGCTACCGGCTGCAGGAATACGTCGTCGAGCGGCTGCTCGGCGTCGGCGGCTTCAGCATCGTCTACCTGGCGCGCGACACGCGGCTGGACCGCCGCGTGGCGCTCAAGGAATACCTGCCGGCCACGCTGGCCACGCGCGCACCCAGCGGCGAGGTCATGCCGCGGCTGCCGCGTTTTGCCGAGTTCTACGACAAGGGGCTGCGCGGTTTCGTCAACGAAGCGCAGCTGCTGGCCTCGTTCGACCACGCCTCGCTGGTCAAGGTCTACCGCTTCTGGTCGGAGAACGGCAGCGCCTACATGGTGATGCCCTACTACGAAGGCATCACGCTCGAGCGCTGGCTGGCCGACCTGGGCACGCCACCCAGCGAGCGCTGGCTGCGTCAGCTGGCCGACGGGCTGATGGAGGCGCTGGCGGTGCTGCACGCCCAGCGCTGCTGGCACCGCGATGTCGCGCCCGACAACATCCTCATGCTCTACAACCGCAAGGGCGGCGCCTATCTCGAGCAGGTGCCGCAGCCGGTGCTGCTGGACTTCGGTGCCGCCCGGCGCGTCATCGGCGACGCCACGCAGCAGCTGACTGCCATCCTGAAGAGCGGCTATTCGCCGGTGGAGCAGTACGAAGGCGAGGTTTCCATCCGCCAGGGGCCGTGGACCGACGTCTATGCACTGTGTGCGGTGCTGTACACGGCGGTGGTCGGGCGCGCGCCGGCCTCGTCGATCGCGCGCATCGTGCGCGACGAACTGGTGCCGGCACGCGAGGCCGCGCGCGGGCGCTATTCCGACACCTTCCTGGCCGCCATCGACGCCGGCCTGGCGGTGCGGCCGGAGCAGCGGCCGCCGTCGATGGCGGCGCTGCGGCAGCTCTTCGACACGCCGGCGG
>CAYJOA010000010.1:43983-50000 GCA_964371495.1 uncultured Rubrivivax sp. | reverse complement strand
TCGAACGTCGCATCGCCGAGCGCGCAGCAGCAGGCAAGGCAGCGGCGCCGTTGCCGGTTCCGGTGCCGGCCAGTTCACCCGCGCGCTGAAGCGCCCGGGCCAGCGCCGAGTCAGCGCAGCGGGTCGATGCGCGCCAGCGCCAGCGACAGGTTGTCGCCGCCGCCACGGGCGCGCTGCCGCGCCTTGCTGATCAGCATCTCGCTGGCCTCGCGCGGCGGCAGCGCGTGCAGGATGGCACCCAGCTCCTTGGGCGTGAAGTAGTGCCACAGCCCGTCGCTGCAGGCCAGCATGGTGTCGCCGAATTCGAGCCGGTCGATGTGCCACAGCGCCACCGGCGGGTCGGCGTGCGTGCCCAGGCAGCCGGTCAGCAGATTGGCCTGCGGGTGGGTGTTGGCCGCCTCCGCGGTGATCTTGCCTTCGTCGATCAGACGCTGCACGAACGAATGGTCGATCGTGCGCTGCATCATCTCGGCGCCGCGGAAGTGATAGACGCGCGAATCGCCGGCGTGCACGACGTCGCACTCCAGGTTGGGCCCGATGCAGAACGCGGCCACCGTGCTGTGCGGTTCCTCTTCGGAGGTGATCGCCGTCAGCTTGATCATCAGGTGCGCTTCCAGCACCAGCTGGCGCAGCAACGCCGCGGCGTCGTCGTCACCCGGTGCGAAACGGTCGAAGATCTGGCGCGCGGTCAGCAATACCTGGTCCGAGGCCTTGCGCCCGCCGCTCTTGCCGCCCATGCCGTCGGCCACCACCGCCAGCACCGTGCCGCTGCTGCGTGGATGCAGCATGACCTCCACCTGGTCCTGCTGGTAGGCGCGGTCGCCGCGATGCAGCCCGGTGGCGGCGCTGAAGCGGAAAGACGGGGCGACTGTGACCATGGCCGCGAATATAAACTTGGAGCCCCATCCGCAAGCGTGCCGCAATGGACGATAACCTGCATTCGCCACAGCGCCGGCTCATCGAGTTGCGCATGGAACACGCCGATCTCGACGAGCTGATCGACCGCAATGATCTCGACCACCCGATCGACGACCTGACGCTGCGCCGCCTGAAGAAGCGCCGCCTGGTGTTGCGCGATCTGATCGCCAGCCTCGAGACGCAGCTCGACCCGCCCGAGCCGGCGTGAGCGATGACCTCGCTGCGGCCGTCGCCCGCGCCTTCGCCGCCGACGGCCCGCTGGCGCGCAGCGACGCGCGTTTCCTGCCGCGCGAGGCGCAAGACACGATGGCCGCGCGCATCGCGCAGGCCGTGGTCGGCCGCGAGGCGCTGGTCGTCGAGGCCGGCACCGGCGTCGGCAAGACCTTTGCCTATCTGGTGCCGCTGCTGCTGTCGGGCCGGCGCGCGCTGATCAGCACCGCCACCAAGAGCCTGCAGGACCAGCTCTTCCTGCGCGACCTGCCGCGACTGCGCGACGCCCTGCGCGTGCCGGTGCGCATGGCGCTGCTGAAAGGCCGCGCCAGCTACCTGTGCCGGCATCGCCTGATGCAGGCGCAGATGAGCGCCCAGCTGCCGGACCGCTTTGCGGTACGCGCGCTGCAACGGGTGGTGTCATGGGCGCAGGCCACGCAAAGCGGCGACCTGGCCGAGATCGAGGGCCTGGACGACCGTTCGCCGGTGATACCGCTCGTCACCTCGTCGCGCGACAACTGCCTGGGCAGCGAGTGCCCCGAGTTCCGGTCCTGCCATGTCATGCAGGCGCGCCGCGAGGCGATGGCGGCCGATCTGGTGGTCGTCAACCACCATCTGTTTTTCGCCGACATGGCGCTGCGCGACAGCGGCGTGGCCGAGCTGCTGCCCACCGTCGACGCCGCGGTCTTCGACGAGGCTCACCAGCTGGTGGAAGCGGGCGTGCAGTTCCTGGGCACGACGCTGGCCACCGGCCAGGCCATCGATCTGGGGCGCGACATGCTGGCCGTCGGGCAGTCGCTCGCGCGCGGCCTCAAGCCCTGGAATGAATTGCAGGCGGCGATCGAACACGCCGCCCGCGACCTGCGGCTGGCCTGCGCCGGCGAGCTGCGCGAAGTTCGCGGCATGGTCAAGCGGCGCTGGGAAGAGCGCGGCAGCAACGCCGGGCCGGCGCTGCAGGCGCTGGCCGATGCCGCGCTGGCTGCCGCCACGGCGCTGGCCGAAGTGGCCGAGGCGGCACCCGACTTCCCCAAGCTCGAACAGCGCGCGCGCGCCCTGGCGCAACTGGCCACACGCTTTGCCGACGAAGCGGCCGTCGACCACGTGCGCTGGATCGACCTCACGCCGCAGCAGGCGCGGCTCGTCGAGTCGCCGCTGGACATCCGGCAGATGATGTCGGAACAGCGCCAGCTGGCACCGCGGGCGTGGATCTTCACATCGGCCACGCTCGGTGACGACGAGGCCTTGAGCTGGTTCACTGCCAGCACCGGACTGGAGGATGCCGCACGCCTGCGCGTGGGCAGCCCTTTCGACTACGCAGCGCACGCGCGCGTCTGGGTGCCGGCCGGGCTGCCACTGCCCAACGCGCCGGGCCACGCGGCCGCCGTGGGTGCGCTGGCGGCCCGCTGTGCCGGTGCCTTGGGCGGCCGCACCTTCGTGCTCACGACCACGCTGCGCGTGCTGCCCATCGTCGCCGAGGCCATTGCCGCCCAGCCCGAAGCCGCCGGACTGACCGTGCTGGTACAGGGCAGCGAGCCGCGGCGCGCGCTGCTGCAGCGTTATGGCGACGGCCGCAGCTGCGTACTCGTCGGCTCGGCCAGCTTCTGGGAGGGTATCGACATGCCGGGCGACGCCCTGCAATGCGTGCTCATCGACAAGCTGCCGTTCCCGCCGCCGGGCGACCCGCTGGTGGAAGCCCGCGTGCGCCAGCTGCGTCAGCAGGGGCGCAACCCGTTCGACGACTATTTCGTCGCCGAGGCTGCGGTGTCACTGAAGCAGGGCGCGGGGCGCCTGATACGCACCGAGACCGACCACGGCCTGCTGGTGTTGTGCGACCCGCGCCTGCGCCAGATGGGCTATGGGCGGCGCCTGCTGGCCGCCTTGCCGCCGATGGGGCGGCTGCAGGACGAAGGCCAGGCGCTGGACTGGCTGGCCGCGTTGGCGGCCGCTCATTGAGGCGGCGCGGCTATGCGCCTCACCACATCTGCCACCAGGGCTTGCGCCTGGCCATCAGGCCGCCCGTCAGGAACTCGCTGTCGGGGTAGTTCTTGCGCAGCACACGCTCGGCGTCGTCACGCAGGGCAGTCAGCTCGAGCTTGGCGTAGCTCTGCATCATGATGTACAGCGCTTCTTCGGCGCTGGGCGACTGCGGGAACTCGGTGACCGCATGCTGGGCGCGGTTGGCCGCAGCCACATAGGCGCCGCGGCGGAAGTAGTAGCGCGCGACATGGATCTCGTATTCCGACAGCGAATTGACGATGTAGGCCATGCGCTGCAGCGCGTCGGGCGTGTAGCGCGACTCGGGGAACTGCTCGGCGAGCTGCTTGAAGGCCTGGTAGGCGTCGCGCGACGCGGCTTGATCGCGTTCCGAAAGCTGCTGGCCGCCGATGCTGCCGAGCAGCCCCAGGTTGTCGTTGAAATTGATGACGCCGCGCAGGTACAGCGCGTAGTCGAGCGCCGGGCTCGAGGGGTTGAGCTTGATGAAGCGCTCGACCGAGGACAAGGCCTGCGCGCGTTCGCCGGTGCGCCAGTTCAGGTAGGCCATGTCCAGCAGCGCCTGCTGCGCCAGCAGAGAACCGGCAGCCAGGCCCTCGACACGCTCGAGCGACTTGATGGCGCGCTCGTAGCTGCCGGCGTCCATGTCCTCGCGGGCCTCTTTGTACAATCGTTCCGCGGTGCCGCTGGTGGACTCTTCCTTGGGCGCCGAGCCGCAACCGGCCAGCTGCAGCGACGCCGCCAGCAGGGCCAGGAGCGCAGCGCGCCAGATCGGGAATGCGGTCATCGGTTGAGGGTCCGGTCAGTGCAAAGAGCGCAGATTATAGGGAGCCGGACCTGAGCCAGGCCGAGGTCGACCCCCTGGACGACAGTGCCGCCGAGCCGCTGGCCGCGCCTTTCGAGACCCGCACCGCCGCCATCACCGTGGCCCTGCACGGCGAGCGCCTGGACAAGGCGCTGGTGGCCATCGCGCCCGAGTTCTCGCGCAGCCACCTTCAGCACCTGGTCGCCGGCGGGCACGTGCGCCTGGACGGTGCGCCGGCCACGACCGCGTCGCGCCGCGTGCGTGCCGGCCAGCAGCTGACGCTGGCACTGGTGCCCACCGAAGAGAGCCGTGCCTACACGCCCCAGCCCATGGCCCTGGTGGTGCTGCACGAAGACGAGCACCTGCTGGTGCTCGACAAGCCGGCCGGGCTGGTGGTGCACCCGGCGCCAGGCAACTGGTCGGGCACGCTGCTCAACGGCCTGCTGGCCCACCACGCCGCAGCGGCGACGCTGCCGCGTGCCGGCATCGTGCACCGCCTCGACAAGGACACCTCGGGCGTGATGATGGTCGGCAAGACGCTGGCGGCAGTGACGGCACTGGTGCGCGACATCGCCGCCCGCGACGTGCACAGGCGCTATCTGGCGCTGGCGCACGGCGTCACCGCGGCGGCCACGTTCAGCGTCGAAGCGCCGATCGGCCGCGACCCGCACGTGCGCGTGCGCATGGCCGTGGTGCCGGTGGCCGCCGGCGGACGACCGGCGCGCACCGACGTGCGGCGTCTGGGCCTGAGCGACGGCCGCGGCGGCAGCGACGCTGTCAGCGCATTGAGCTGCACGCTGCACACCGGCCGCACGCACCAGATACGCGTCCACCTGGCGTCCGTGGGCCATCCGCTGGTGGCGGATGCGCTGTACGGCGGCCGTCCGGCGCTGGGCATGCAGCGGCAGGCACTGCATGCCACCGAGCTGCGGCTGGCGCACCCGATGACTCGCCTGCCGCTGGCCTTCAGCTGCGCTCCACCTGGCGACTTTGCTGCCGCCTGGGCGCAGGTGCCCGGCGCTGCGGACTGAGCAGGTGCAGCCGCCCCCGCTTCGGGTCGCGCTACAATCGGCCCAAGTCACAGCGCTGCTGGCACCCCAAGTGCCGCGCCTGTTCGACACGCTGCTCCGTCCCGGTGTTGCCGGGCCATGCGAACCTCCCCGCATCCGAGGCTTCCTGCCGGACGGGGCCCCGATTCCGGAACGACCGACCTGACCACCGCCATGGCGGCGGTCGAGCCACAAGCACAGGCCATGAATACGACAGAGGCCAAACGGGTCCTCGAAACCGCGCTCATCTGCGCCGCGGCGCCACTGCCGCTGGGCGACATGAAGGCCTTGTTCGACGACGAGGTCGGCGCCGATACGCTGCGCCGCCTGCTCGATGAACTGGCCGACGACTGGCAGGGCCGCGGCGTGGAACTCGTCGCGCTGGCCAGCGGCTGGCGTTTCCAGAGCCGGCCCGAGATGCGCGACTACCTCGACCGCTTGCACCCCGAGAAGCCGCCGAAATACTCGCGCGCTGCGATGGAGACGCTGGCCATCGTGGCCTATCGCCAGCCCGTGACGCGTGGCGACATCGAAGACATCCGCGGCGTCACCGTCAGCAGCCAGATCGTCAAGCAGCTCGAGGAACGCGGCTGGGTCGAGGCCATCGGTTACCGCGAGGCACCCGGTCGCCCGGCGCTGTACGCGACGACGCGGCAGTTCCTCGACGACCTCGGCCTGGCCACGCTGGACCAGCTGCCGCCGCTGGAGGGTCCGCTGGACGGCACGCGCGCCGCGCAGCAGGCTCTGGCGGCGCTGCACGAGGTGCCGCCCCTGCTGGGCGCAGCGCAAGGCGCCTTGCCGCTGGACGCGGCCGCGCCTCCCGACGCCGAGGCGCCGTTCGGCGCCGAACCGGCGGCCGCGGTCGAACCCGACAGCGCGGCCCGAGACGAGCGCGCAGCCAGCGCCCCCGGGCCCCCCCCCCCCGCGGGGCGGGGGGGGGGGGCCCCGCCCCACCGCCGCCGCGAGGAAGAGGGCCGCCAGCAGGAGGCCGACCCAGAGGCTGGCGCTGCCGAGGAATCTCCCCGGGGTGAGCTGGGACAGCC
>CAYJOA010000010.1:29175-43973 GCA_964371495.1 uncultured Rubrivivax sp. | reverse complement strand
GCACCCAGCCCCGCACCCCCCCCCCCCCCAATGGCCCCCCCCCTTTCCCCCACCGACGCCTCAGCATGAACGCTCACGAAGCCGATCCCCTGCCGCCAGAAACCACCGCGGCCGCACCAGCGGAGGCCGACGAGGTGGCTGTCGACAAGCCCAAGCGCCGGCGGGCGCCGCGCAAGGCCGCCGTCGCGCCGACGGCAGAGACCGATGACGCCGATGCGGCAGCCGAGACCGGGCACGCGGCGCAGCCGCTGCCGGAACAGGCCGCAGCCGTCACGGTCGACAGCACCGAAGGCGCCGTCGGTGCCGCTGCGGACCTTGGCGACACAGTCGGCGAACCGCAGGCTGCGCAGGGCGACCCGGCCGCGGAGGAAGCAGCCCCCGGCAGCCGACGCGGCCGCAATCGCCGGCGCGGGCGTCGTGGCGCCGATCGGCTGGCCGAGGCCGCGGGCGGCGCGGCTGCCACGGGCGTCCATGAGGCCGACGATGTCGACGATGCCGACGCCGGCGAGTCTGCTGAAACGTCGGCCGATGCAACCGCTGCGGCCGAGCCACGGCCGCCGGCACCGGTGGCCGCCGAGGTTTTCGCACAGGTGCTCTCGGGCGCTTTCGACGCAGAACCGGCAGCCACCGAAGCCGCCGAACCGGCCGCGCCGCCCAAGCGTGTGCTGGCCGCCGACCCCGATGCGCCCAAGCTGCACAAGGTGCTGGCGCAGGCCGGCGTCGGCTCGCGGCGCGACCTCGAGCAGATGATCCTGGAAGGCCGCGTCACCGTGAACAACGAGGTCGCGCACACCGGTCAACGCATCTCCTTCGGCGACCGCATCAGCATCGACGGCAAACCCGTGCGCGTGCGCATTGCGCCGCCGCCGCCGCGGGTGCTGGCGTATCACAAGCCCGCTGGCGAAGTCGTCACGCACGACGACCCGCAGCAGCGGCCCACCGTTTTCCGGCGCCTGCCGCGGCTGCAGCAGGGCAAGTGGCAGTCGGTGGGGCGGCTGGACATCAACACCGAAGGCCTGCTGCTGTTCACCAATTCGGGTGAACTCGCCAACCAGTTGATGCACCCGCGTTTCGGCGTCGAGCGTGAATACGCGGTTCGTTCGCTCGGGCTGCTGGAGCCCGAGGCCAAGGCCAGGCTGCTGGAAGGCGTGGAAATCGACGGCCAGCGCGCCGCCTTCAAGAGCATCGAGGACGGCGGTGGCGAAGGTGTCAACCACTGGTACCGCGTCGTCATCACCGAAGGCCGCAACCGCGAGGTGCGCCGGCTGTTCGAGGCCGTCGGCCACGCCGTGAGCCGACTGATCCGCATCCGTTATGGCTCGGTGGTGCTGCCGCACGGGCTCAAGCGCGGCGTCTGGGTCGACCTCGACGACCATGACCTGCGTGCGCTGCGCCGGCTGGCCAGCGGCCCCGGCGCCGAACGCGAAGGCGAACGTGACCTCGGCCCGCGTCGCGGCCGCAATCGCCGCGGTGGGCGTCGCGGCGACGCTGCCGATCGCGGACCGCGCCCCGAACTGCCCGAACGCGCCGCCCGGCCCGACGCAGGTCCGCAGAGTCCCCGCCCCGAGCAACGCACCGACCGCGCGCCGCGGCCCGAGCGCGGCCCCCGCCCCGAACGCGGACCGCGTGGCCCGCGCGGCCCCGGTTTCGAGCCGGGCGAAGGCGGCGCCATCCCCAACCCCTTGCAGCAGACCTTCGACAAGCGCGCCATCCAGCAGGAACGCCAGCTGCGGCGCGAGATCCCCGAAGACGGCCCGATCCCCAACCCGCTGCAGCAGACCTACGACAAGCGTGCGCTGCAGCGCGACCGCGCGCCGCAACGAGAGATCCCCGAAGACGGCCCGATCCCCAACCCCTTGCAGCAGACCTACGACAAGCGCTTTTCGCAAGGCTCGCGCGGCCACGGCGGCTTCGGCCCCGGCGGCAGCAGCAATGGGGCGCACGGTGGGGGTGGAGGCGGGGGCAAGCGCGGCGGCGAGGCCAAGGGCGGCCAGCCCGACCCGATGCGCACTTCGGTGGGTTACATCGGCGCCGACGCCTTTCGCCGCAAGAGCGGTGGCCCGGGCGGCCGCGGCAACCGCGGTGGCGGGCGTGGGGGCAGCAGTGGCGGTGGCGGCCGGGGTCGCTGAGCGGACCCGCACGCTAGAATCAAAAGCTTTGCCAAGTCATTGATTCAGGAGAATTTTTCATGGCCATCGAACGCACACTCTCGATCATCAAGCCCGACGCCGTGGCCAAGAACGTGATCGGCCAGATCTACGCCCGCTTCGAAGGCGCCGGCCTGAAGGTCATCGCGGCGCGCATGGCGCACCTGTCGCGCGGCGAGGCCGAGGCCTTCTACGCCGTGCACAAGGCGCGGCCCTTCTTCGCCGACCTGGTCAAGTTCATGATCTCGGGGCCGGTGATGATCCAGGTGCTCGAGGGCGAAGGCGCGATCGCCAAGAACCGCGAACTGATGGGCGCCACCGACCCCAAGAAGGCCGACAAGGGAACCATCCGCGCCGACTTTGCCGACAGCATCGACGCCAATGCCGTCCACGGCTCCGACGCCGCCGAGACCGCCGCGGTCGAAATTGCCTTCTTCTTCGCCGGCATGAACGTCTACTCCCGCTGAACGTTCATGTCGCCCCCACGCTCACTGCGCTCGCTGCCTCCCGAGGGGGCTTCAGCACGCTTGGGGCGGCCCGGCGCGATCATGTCGCCCCCACGCTCCCTGCGGTCGCGGCCCCCCGAGGGGGCCTCAGCACGCTTGGGGCGGCCCGGCGCGTGCTGAGATGGCCGTCAATCTTCTCGACTTCGACCTCGAGGGGCTGGCGGCCTTCTGCGCCGGGCTGGGCGAGAAGCGCTTCCGCGCCGTGCAGCTGTACCGCTGGATCCACCAGAAGGGTGCAGTCGACTTCGCGCAGATGTCGGACCTGGCCAAGAGCCTGCGCGGCAAGCTCGCGGCCGTGGCCGAGATCCGAGCCTTGCCACTGATCAGCGAGCATGTCTCTGCGGACGGCACCATCAAGTGGTTGTTCGACGTCGGCGGCGGCAACGCCATCGAGTCGGTGTACATCCCGGAAGACGACCGCGGCACGCTGTGCCTGTCTTCACAGGCCGGCTGCGCCGTCGGCTGCCGCTTCTGCAGCACCGGGCACCAGGGATTCAGCCGCAACCTGAGCAGCGGCGAGATCGTGGGCCAGCTCTGGTTTGCCGAGCACCGCTTGCGCCAGCGCCGGGCCCTGCCCGCGGGCGAGCGGGCCATCGACAACGTCGTGATGATGGGCATGGGCGAGCCGCTGCAGAACTACGACGCGCTGCTGCCGGCGCTGCGCACCATGCTCAGTGACCATGCCTACGGCCTGTCGCGCCGCCGCGTCACGGTGTCCACCTCGGGCCTGACGCGTTTGATCGACCGCTTGCGCAACGACTGTCCCGTGGCTCTGGCCGTGTCTCTGCACGCGCCCAACGACGCGCTGCGCGACATGCTCGTGCCCTTGAACCGCAAACACGGCATCGACGAGTTGCTCGACGCCTGCGTGCGCTACCTGGACGCCGCGCCGCGCGACTTCATCACCTTCGAGTACTGCATGCTCGACGGCGTCAACGACACGCCCGAGCTGGCGCACGAACTGGTGCGGCTGGTCAAGGGCCGCGTGCCGTGCAAGTTCAACCTGATTCCCTTCAACCCCTTCCCGGCGTCGGGACTGCAACGCTCGCCGCGCGAACGCATGCTGGCTTTTGCGCGCGTGCTGCAGGACGCCGGCATCGTCACCACCATCCGCAAGACGCGCGGTGACGACATCGATGCCGCCTGCGGCCAGCTCGCCGGGGAGGTGCAGGACCGGACCAACGCCCGCGAACGGCTGGCGCTGCGGCGCGCGGTGATCCCGATCGCGGCCGCGGCGGGAGGCGTGCTTTGAGTCTTCGCCTGCCGGGCCGCTGGGTGGCGCTGGTGGCAGTGGCCTGGCTGGCCGCCTGCACGACGACGACCACCACGACCTCCGGCAACGCCGGCAGTGCCGCCGGCGCAGGCAGCGAGACGCGCAGCACACGCGGTGGCTCCGAAGCCGCCGACGCCGAACGCCGCGCCAAGGTGCGCCTGGAGCTGGCCGGGCTGTACCTGGCACGCGGCCAGGCGGATACGGCGCTGGACGAGGTCAAGCAGGCGATTGCCGCCAAGCCGGACATGGCCGAGGCCTACAGCCTGCGGGGCCTGATCTACGGCACGCTGGGCGAAATGAAGCTGGCCGACGACAGCTTCCGGCGTGCCTTGCAGATCAGCCCGGGCGACGGCGACGCCATGCACAACTACGGCTGGTTCCTGTGCCAGCAGCGGCGGTTCGCCGACGCCGAGGCGCAGTTCGAGCGCGCCTTGGCGCAGTCGCAGTATCGAGACGTCGTGCGCACGCTGCTGGCGCAAGGCGTCTGCCAGGCGCGTGCCGGCCAATGGGCGCAATCCGAGCGCACGCTGTCGCGCAGCTACGAGCTGGACCCGTCGAATCCCGTCACGGCCTACAACCTGAGCGAAGTGCTGCTGCATCGCGGCGAACTCGAGCGCGCGCGCTTCTACGTTCGGCGCATCAATTCGCGGCCCGAACTGTCCACGGCGCAGAGCCTGTGGCTGGCCGCGCGCATCGAACGCCGTTTGGGCAATATCGACGGGCTGCAGGACTACGGCCGCCAGCTGCGCGACCGCTTCCCGCAAGCCCCGGAAACACTGCAGTTCGAACGAGGCCGTTTCGATGACTGAGTCCGCGCCCGACAAGCCCAGCGCCGGAGCCTTGCTCAAGGCCGCACGCGAAAGGCAGGGCCTGCACATCGCCGCGCTGGCGGCGGCGATCAAGGTCACGCCGCGCAAGCTCGACGCACTGGAAAACGACCGTTGGGACGAACTACCCGACGCCACTTTCACGCGTGCCCTGGCGCAGTCGGTGTGCCGCACCCTGAAGATCGACGCCCGCCCGGTGCTCGACCTGCTGCCGCAGCCCAGCGTGGTGGCGCTGGAGCCGGGCAACGGTGGGCTGAACACGCCGTTCCAGGGCCGACCGGGACGCGACGAACCGGGACTGGCCGGCGCAGCGATACGGCCCATGGTGCTGGCAGCGGCGGTGCTGATGATCGCGGCACTCGTCGTGTATTTCCTGCCCCCGGGCTCGTGGTCCTTGCGCGAGGCGGCGCCGGTGGCCGCTTCGGTGCCGGTGTCCGTGGCGGCGGTCACGGTGGCGCAGCCTGCTGCAGCGGCGGCCTCGGTGCCCGTCGAGCCGCCCGCTGCGGCCCAGGCCGCCGGATCGGCGCCGCCGGCCAGCGGCGAAACGGTCTTCTCCGCGCCCGCCCCGGAAGCCACCGCTTCGGCCGCCGAGGCCACGGCCGGCGGCCCGGTGCAGCTGCGCACCACCGAGGCGTCGTGGATCGACGTGCGCGATGCGAACGGCCAGGTGCTGCTGTCGCGCACCGTGCTGCCCGGCGAGAGCGTGGGCCTGGACGGCGCGCTGCCGATCCGTCTGGTCATCGGCAACGCCGCCGCCACGCGGCTGGGGTTTCGCGGCCAGCCGGTCGATCTGGCGCCGCGCACCCGCGACAATGTCGCGCGTGTCGAGCTGCCATGAGGCTGTCGCACAGCCCGCTCGGCGCGCGCGTGGTCAACGAGGCATCACCATGAACGCACCCGACCCCGTCGACAACATCGACGCCGCCGCGCCGGCCCGCCGGCTGTCGCGGCAGGCGCGCGTGGCCTGGGGCGAGCGCGTGGTGACGGTGGGTGGCGATGCGCCGGTGCGGGTGCAGGCGATGACCAACACCGACACGGTGGACGTCATCGGCACCGCGATCCAGGTCAAGGAACTGGCGCAGGCGGGCAGCGAGCTGGTGCGCATCACCGTCAACACGCCCGAGGCGGCCGCGGCGGTGCCGCACATCCGCGACCAGCTCGACCGCATGGGTGTCCAGGTGCCGCTGGTGGGCGACTTCCACTACAACGGCCACCGCCTGCTGACCGACTTCCCGGCCATGGCGATGGCGCTGTCCAAGTACCGCATCAACCCCGGCAATGTCGGCAAGGGCGACAAGCACGACCGCCAGTTCGGGCAGATGATCGACGCCGCGGTGAAGCACGACAAGGTCGTGCGCATCGGCGTCAACTGGGGCAGCCTGGACCAGGAACTGCTGGCGCAGCTGATGGACGAGAACGCGCGTCGCGCGCGGCCGCTGGACGCCAAGCAGGTGATGTACCAGGCGCTGGTGCAATCGGCGCTGGGCTCGGCCGACGTGGCGCGTGAACTCGGCCTGAACCCCGACAACATCATCATCAGCTGCAAGGTCAGCGGCGTGCAGGACCTGATCTCGGTCTACCGCGCGCTGGCGCGGCGATGCGACTACGCACTGCACCTCGGGCTCACCGAAGCCGGCATGGGCACCAAGGGCACGGTGGCGTCGGCGACGGCGCTGGCGGTGCTGCTGCAGGAAGGCATCGGCGACACCATCCGCGTCAGCCTGACGCCGCAGCCCGGCGAGGCGCGCACGCAGGAGGTGGTGGTAGCGCTCGAGATCCTGCAGTCGCTCGGCCTGCGCGCCTTCAATCCCAGCGTCACCGCCTGCCCCGGTTGCGGCCGCACCACCAGCACCACCTTCCAGGAACTGGCCAAGCAGATTGACGACTTCCTGCGCGCCCAGATGCCGGTGTGGAAGGCGCGCTACCCGGGCGTCGAGAACCTCAAGGTGGCGGTGATGGGCTGCATCGTCAACGGACCCGGCGAGAGCAAACACGCCGACATCGGCATCAGCCTGCCCGGCACCGGCGAGGCCCCGGCGGCGCCGGTGTTCATCGACGGCGAGAAGGCGCTCACGCTGCGCGGCGAAGGCATCGCGGTCGAATTCCACAAGATCGTCGAAAGCTATATCGAGCGCCGCTTCGGGTCGGTCACGGCGTCGCATTGACGCTGTCGCCACACCGCCGCCACCCCCTGCAAACCGACTCTCCAGGGCGCAACGCGCGCCCCATTCCCCATGGCTGAAGACAAGACTGCTGCTGCCAAAGGTATCGCCCCAGCCACGCGCCTTGGCACGCCGACCGCCCTGGTCGCCGTCAAGGGCATGAACGACATCCTGCCGCCAGACTCGGCGCGCTGGGAGTGGTTCGAGGACACCGTGCGCGCGCTCATGCGGCGCTACGGCTACCTCAACATCCGCGTGCCCATCGTCGAGCCGACGCCGCTGTTCGTGCGCAGCCTGGGCGAGGTCACCGACATCGTCGAGAAGGAGATGTACTCCTTCATCGACAGCATGAACGGCGACGCGCTGACGCTGCGCCCCGAGGGCACTGCCGGCGTCGTGCGCGCCGCGGTCGAGCATTCGATGCTCTACGACGGCGGCAAGCGCCTGTACTACATGGGGCCGATGTTCCGCCACGAACGGCCGCAGCGCGGGCGCTACCGCCAGTTCCACCAGGTCGGCGTCGAGGCGCTGGGTTTTGCCGGCCCGGATGTCGACGCCGAGGTGATCCTGATGTGCCGCGCACTGTGGCGCGACCTCGGTCTGGCCGACGTGCGGCTGGAGATCAACTGCCTGGGGCAGGCGGCCGAGCGGCGCGCCCACCGCGCCGCGCTGGTGGCGCACCTGGAGGCCCACCGCGAGCTGCTCGACGCCGACGCCCAGCGCCGGCTGCACAGCAACCCGCTGCGCATCCTCGACACCAAGAACCCGGCCATGCAGGCGCTGGTGGAAGCGGCGCCCAAGCTGATGGACTATCTGGGCGAGGCGTCGCTGAAACACTTCGAAGGCGTGTGCGGCGCGCTCGACGCCGCCGGCCAGTCCTACCGCGTCAACCACCGGCTGGTGCGCGGCATGGACTACTACGCGCTGACGGTGTTCGAATGGATCACCGACCGCCTGGGCGCGCAGGGCACCGTTTGCGGCGGCGGCCGCTACGACGGGCTGGCGGAACTCATCGGCGGCAAGCCGGCGCCGGGCATCGGCTGGGGCCTGGGCATCGAACGTGTGCTCGACCTGCTGCAGCAAGCGGGCACGGCACCGCCGCCGCCGGTGCCCGACGCCTATGCGGTCGTTCCCGACGCCGCTGCGCTGCCGGTGGCGGTACGGGTGGCCGAGGCGCTGCGCGCCGCCGGCGTGGCGGTGCTGATGCATGCCGGTGGCGGCAGCATGAAGGCTCAGTTCAGGCGCGCCGACGCCAGCGGTGCACGCTGGGCGCTGGTCTTCGGTGGCGACGAACTGGGCCAGGGCGTGGTGGCTGTCAAGCCGTTGCGCGATGCCACGGCGGCGCAGGTCACGCGAGCGCTCGCCGACCCCGCGGCCTGGGCTGCCGAACTGCTCAAGAGATAATCCGATCTTTTCGCCCGGACCACCCCGCCCCATGGCCACACAACTCGACCTCCAGGAACAAGAGCAGCTCGACGAGCTCAAGGCGTTCTGGAACAAACAAGGCAACCTCGTCACCTGGACGCTGGTGCTGGTGCTGGCAGCCTTCGCGGGCTGGAACGGCTGGCAGTGGTACCAGCGCGACCAGGCGGCCAAGGCCGGAGCGATGTTCGACGAGCTCGACCGCGCCGCGCGTGCCGGCGACGTCGACCGCGTGGGCCGCGTCTTCGGCGATCTGAGGGAACGTTATCCGCGCACCGCCTTCGCCCAGCAGGGGGGCCTGCTGGCGGCGAAGACGCAGTTCGACAAAGGGCAGGCCGATGCTGCCCGGGCCTCCTTGACCTGGGTGGCCGAGCATGCCGTCGAGGACGAGATGCGCACCGTCGGCCGGCTGCGCCTGGCCGCGCTGCAAGCCGAAGCAAAGCAGTACGACGAGGCGCTCAAGACGCTGGCTGGCGCGCCGACGCCGGGCTTCGAGGGCCTGGTCGACGACCGCCGTGGCGACATCCTGCTGGCGCAGGGCAAGGCCGCCGAGGCACGAGCGGCCTACCAGGCGGCCTACAAGGCGATGGGCGAGCGTGTGGAGTACCGCCGTCTCGTCGAGGCCAAGTTGACGGCGCTGGGCGCCGCGCCCGAGGTGCCCGGCGCACCCGCTTCCGGAGTCGGCCGGTGAGGCGTCTGGCGGCGACCCTGGTCCTTGCCCTTGTCGGCCTGGCCGGCTGTTCGTCGACGGACAAGCCCAAGCCGACTCCACTGGAAGAACTGGCGCCCAAGATCGCCGGCCGCCAGGTCTGGGCCAGCAGCATCGGGCGCATCGGCTTCCCGCTCGTGCCGGCCGCGCACGAGGGCGTGTTTTTCGTGGCCTCGGGCGACGGCGCCGTGCTGGCCCTGCGCGCCGACAACGGCGAGCAGCTCTGGCGCGCCAATGCCGGCGGCGCCATCGCCGCCGGCGTCGGCAGCGACGGCCGCTACACCAGCGTGGTCACGCGCGCCAACGAGGTCGTCACCTTCGACGGCGGGCGCGAGCTGTGGCGCAAGCGACTGCCGTCGAGTGTCGTGACGCCGCCGTTGGTGGCCGGCGAACGGGTCTTCGTGATGGGTGTGGACCGCGCCGTGCACGCCTTCGACGCCATCGACGGCCGCCGCCTGTGGACGCTGCAGCGCCCCAGCGACGCGCTCACACTGGCCAAGGCCGGCGTCGTGGCGGCCTTCCGCAACACGCTCCTCGTGGGGCAGGGCGCGCGCCTGGCGGGCGTCGACCCGCTGCGCGGCACCGTGGTCTGGGAAGTGCCGCTGGCGTCGCCGCGCGGCAGCAACGAGGTCGAGCGCCTGGCCGACCTGGTCGGCCCCGTGTTGCGCATCGGCGACCAGGTCTGCGCGCGCGCCTTCCAGTCGGCGGTGGCCTGCGCCGACGCCGGCCGCGGCGCGCTGCTGTGGTCACGCAACGTCGGCGGCATACAGGCCGTCGGGGGCGACGCCGAGCGCGTGGTCGGCGCCGACGCCAGCGACCGCATCACGGCCTGGCGCACCGCCAACGGCGACGTCGCCTGGACGAGCGAGAAGCTGCTCTACCGCGGCCTCAGCGGCGCCGCCGTCGTGGGCCCGGTGGTGGCTTTCGGCGACAACGAAGGCTGGGTGCATTTCCTGTCTGCCGCCAGCGGCGAGCAGCAACTGCGCCTGCGCACCGACGGCACACCGGTGATCGGCACCCCGGTGCTGGCCGGCAGCACGCTGCTCGTGACCACGCAGGGCGGCGGGCTGTTCGCCTTCCGGCCGAACTGATGGCCCCCCCCCGTAGCGCCTTCGGCGCTCCCCCAGAGGGGGGCGCCGCCAGCGGACCGGCAGAGCCGGATCCGCGGCGGCTGCTTGGCTGCCGAGGGGCGTTCGAGGGCCGGAGTCGGTGAAGCCGGTCATCGCCATCGTCGGCCGGGCCAATGTCGGCAAGTCGACGCTGTTCAACCGCATCACGAAGAGCCGCGACGCCATCGTGGCCGACTTCGCCGGTCTCACGCGTGACCGCCACTACGGCAATGCGCGGCTGGGCGGGCGCGAATTCATCGTCGTCGACACCGGCGGCTTCGAGCCCGACAAGCCCACCGGCGTGGTGGCCGAGATGGCCAAGCAGACGAAGCAGGCGGTGGCCGAGGCCGACGCGGTGATCTTCGTCGTCGACGTGCGCGGCGGCCTGTCGGCGCAGGACCACGACATCGCGCGCTTCCTGCGCACGCAGCACAAGCCCGTGCTGCTGGCGGCGAACAAGGCCGAGGGCATGGTCGAGTCGCCGCTGCTGGGCGAGTTCTTCGAGCTCGGCATCGGCGCGCCGCACCCGATCTCGTCGGCGCACGGGCAGGGCATCCGCAGCCTGCTCGAAGCGGCGCTGGAAGGGTTTCCCGAAGACGAGGAAGAGTCGGACGCTGGCGACGCCGACGCCCCCATCCGGCTGGCCGTGGCCGGCCGCCCCAACGTCGGCAAGAGCACGTTGATCAACGCCTGGCTGGGCGAGGAGCGCCTGGTGGCCTTCGACCAGCCGGGCACCACGCGCGACGCCATTCACGTGCCCTTCGAACGTGACGGCCGCAGGTTCGAGCTCATCGACACCGCCGGCCTGCGCCGCAAGGGCCGTGTCTTCGAGGCGATCGAGAAGTTCTCGGTCGTCAAGACGCTGCAGGCGATCGCCGACGCCAACGTCGTGCTGCTGCTGCTGGACGCCGCGCAGGGCGTCAGCGACCAGGACGCGCACATCGCCGGGTACATCCTCGAGTCCGGCCGCGCGGTGGTGATGGCCGTCAACAAGTGGGACGCCACCGACGACTACCAGCGCCAGACGCTGCAGCGGTCGATCGAAAGCCGCCTGTCGTTCCTGAAGTACGCGCCGGTGCTGCACATCTCGGCGATCCGGCGCACCGGCCTGACGGCGGTATGGAAGGCCGTCCTGCAGGCGCACGCCTCGGCCACCATCAAGATGCCCACGCCGGTGCTGACGCGGCTGGTGCACGAAGCCGCCGAACACCAGGCGCCGCGACGCGACGGCCGGTTCCGGCCCAAGATGCGTTATGCGCACCAGGGCGGCATGAACCCGCCGCTGGTGGTGATCCACGGCACCTCGCTGGACCACATCACCGACAGCTACAAGCGTTACCTCGAAGCCCGCCTGCGCGAACACTTCAAGCTCGTCGGCACGCCGGTGCGCATCGAAATGCGCTCGGCCGTCAACCCCTTCGACGACAAGGGTACTTGACTCTACGCCGGCGGCGCCGGGGCGCCACGCGGCCCTGTGATAAGGTGTCTCGCTTCCATTCCACTCATCACGGAGCATATCGTGAGCAACAAAGGCCAACTTTTGCAGGACCCCTTTCTGAACCTGCTGCGCAAGGAACACGTGCCGGTGTCGATCTACCTCGTCAACGGCATCAAGCTCCAGGGCCACATCGAGTCTTTCGACCAGTACGTGGTGTTGCTGCGCAACACCGTCACGCAGATGGTCTACAAGCACGCCATCTCCACCGTCGTGCCCAGCCGAGCCGTCAATTTCCACGCCACCGAGAGCAGCGAACCGGCTTGATGCCCGCCGCGAACTGCCTGCGACCTTGAGGTCCGACACTGCCCCCGCAGCGCCGCGCGGCGACGAGCCGACACGCGCGGTGCTCGTCGGCGTGGACATCGGGTCCGACGCCTCGTTCGACGCCACGCTCGACGAACTCGCCCAGCTTGCCGAATCCGCCGGCGACGTGGCCGTGGCACGCGTGACGGCGCGCCGCCGTGCGCCCGACCCGGCCCTGTTCGTCGGCTCGGGCAAGGCCGACGAGATCAAGGCGCTGGTGGCCGCGACGTCGGCGCACGGCGTGATCTTCGACCAGGCACTGTCGCCGGCGCAGCAGCGCAACCTCGAGCGCCATCTCGGCGTGCCGGTGGCCGACCGCACTTCGCTCATCCTCGACATCTTCGCCAACCGCGCGCAGAGCCATGAAGGAAAACTCCAGGTCGAGCTGGCGCGCCTGCAATACATGGCCACGCGGCTGGTGCGGCGCTGGTCGCACCTGGAACGCCAGCAGGGCGGCATCGGCACGCGCGGCGGCCCCGGCGAGGCGCAGATCGAACTCGACCGGCGCATGATCGGCGACCGCATCAAGTCGGTGAAGGAGCGGCTGGAAAAGGTCAAGCGCCAGCGCGGCACGCAGCGCAGGGCACGCGAACGCCGCGGCACCTTCCGCGTCTCGCTGGTGGGCTACACCAACGCCGGCAAGTCGACGCTGTTCAACGCCCTCGTCAAGGCGCGCGCCTATGCCGCCGACCAGCTCTTCGCGACCCTGGACACCACCACCCGAGCGCTCTGGCTGGGCGAGGCGCAGGCCACGGTGTCGCTGTCGGACACCGTGGGCTTCATCCGCGACCTGCCGCACAAGCTCGTCGAGGCCTTCGAAGCCACGCTGCACGAAGCCGCCGACGCCGACCTGCTGCTGCACGTCATCGACGCCGCCAGCCCGCAACTGGCCGAACAGCAGGCCGACGTCGACCGTGTGCTCGACGAGATCGGCGCCGCCGGCGTGCCGCAGCTGCTGGTCTACAACAAGTGCGACCTGCTCGACGAGTCGCGCCGGCCACGCGAGGAAGCCGACTGCATCGAAGTCCGCTCCGGCGTGCGTCGGCAGCGCGTCTTCGTCAGTGCCCGCACTGGCCAGGGCCTGCCGCGGCTGCGGCAGGCGATCGCCGAAGTGGCGCTGGCGAGCTTGAACGCCACCACATCCCCCCCATCTGGCAGCCTGTCTCCTGCCGCCACGTCGACGGACGCCGCAACGGCGCCGGCGCTACCCCCGCACCAGCATGCGTGATTTCGAATCCCCTCGTTTTCTGTCCCGGCTCGGCGACGTGGCGGCGGCGCTGCGTGCGCTGTTGCACGGCGCACTGCGCCGCGGCCGGCCACAGCCCGCCGGCGGCGACACGCTGGTCTTCAACAACCGCGGCGACGGCCCGCCCGACCTCGACGAGCTGTGGCGCGACTTCAACCGCAAGCTCAGCGGCCTGTTCGGCGGCAAGGGTGGCGGCCCGGGTCGGCCCAGCGGCGGTGACGGCGGCTCCGGCGGCCCGTCGTTCCAGCCCGACATGAAGAGTGCCGGCATCGGCGCCGGACTGATCGGCGTCGTGGCGCTGCTGATCTGGCTCGGCAGCGGCTTCTTCATCGTCCAGGAAGGCTACCAGGCGGTGGTCACCACCTTCGGCAAGTACAGCCACACCAAGGACGCCGGTTTCCAGTGGCGCATGCCCTACCCGGTGCAGGCGCACGAGGTGGTGGCGGTGACGCAGCTGCAGTCGGTGGAGGTGGGCCGCAACGCCGTGGTGCAGGCCACCGGGCTGCGCGATTCGTCGATGCTGACGCAGGACGAGAACATCGTCGACATCCGCTTCGTCGTGCAGTACCGGCGCGCCGACGCGCGCGCCTACCTGTTCGAGAACTTCCGCCCCGACGAGGCGGTGGTCATGGCTGCCGAATCGGCGGTGCGCGAGATCGTCGGCCGCAGCAAGGTCGACCAGGTGCTGTACGAGCAGCGCGACGCCATCGCGGCCGACCTCGTGAAGTCGATCCAGGTCCAGCTCGACCGCCTGAAGGCCGGCATCGTGATCTCCAACGTCAACGTGCAGAACGTCTTCGTTCCCGACCAGGTGCAGGCGGCCTTCAACGACGCGCTGAAGGCCGGCGCCGACCGCGACCGCTTCAAGAACGAAGGCCAGGCCTACGCCAGCGACGTCATCCCCAAGGCGCGCGGCACGGCAGCGCGGCTGCTCGAAGAAGCCGAGGGCTACCGCGCACGCGTGATCGCGCAGGCCGACGGCGATGCGCAGCGTTTCCGTTCGGTGCTCGCCGAGTACCAGCGCGCGCCCGCCGTCACGCGCGACCGCCTGTACCTGGAAACCATGCAGCAGGTGTATTCCAACGTCACCAAGGTGATGGTCGACAGCCGCAGCGGCTCCAACCTGCTGTATCTGCCGCTGGACCGGCTGCTGCAGCAAAGCGGCGCCACCGCGGCGCCGGCTGCCGCAGCCACCGCGGTGCCGACACCGGCGTCGATCGACCCCACGGGCACGCAGAGCGTGGACATCCGCTCCCGCGACGGTGCGCGCACGCGCGACCGCGAGGGGCGCTGAATGGCAGGATCCTCCAACATGAATCGCATCGGACTCATCGTCGCCGGCGCGCTGGTCGTGCTGATGCTCGTGGCCAGCACGCTGTTCGTCGTCGACCAGCGTCAGGTCGGCGTCGTCTACGCCCTGGGCGAGATCAAGGAAGTCATCACCGAGCCGGGGCTGAAGTTCAAGCTGCCGCCACCGTTCCAGAACGTCGTCTTCCTGGACAAGCGCGTGCAGACGCTGGACAGCCCCGAGACGCGGCCGATCTTCACCGCCGAGAAGAAGAGCCTGGTCATCGACTGGCTGGTGAAGTGGCGCAT
>CAYJOA010000010.1:1444-29075 GCA_964371495.1 uncultured Rubrivivax sp. | reverse complement strand
GTCGACTTCGTCGCCGACATCACCGATTCCGTCTACCGGCGCATGGAGTCCGAACGCAAGCAGGTGGCCAACGAGTTGCGGTCGCAGGGCGCCGCCGACGGTGAGAAGATCCGCGCCGACGCCGATCGCCAGCGCGAAGTCATCATCGCCGAGGCTTACCGCGACGCGCAGAAGATCAAGGGCGAGGGCGATGCCAAGTCGTCGGCCCTGTATGCCGAGGCCTTCGGTCGCGACCCGCAGTTCGCCCAGTTCTATCGCAGTCTCGAGGCCTACCGGGCGACCTTCCGCAGCAAGGGCGACATGATGGTGCTCGACCCGAGCAGCGAGTTCTTCCGCGCCATGCGCGGTGGCGCCCAGGGCAAGTAGCGCGCTGCCCGGCCGCCGAACCGCCGTCTGGTCATGGGCGACCTGCTGCTTGGTGCGCTGGCGCTGATGTTGGTCATCGAAGGGCTGCTGCCCTTCCTGAGCCCCGGCAGCTGGCGCGCCATGTTCGAGCGCGCCACGCGCTTGTCCGACGGTCAGATACGTTTCATCGGCCTGAGCAGCATGGTCGTCGGGCTCCTGCTGCTGGCGGTCTGGCGCTAGAAGGCGCAGGTCTCACGCCGCTGCCCCGAGCGCCCGCGCGACGCGCCTCGGGACCGCCTCGAACCGGGCTGGCCAGTGGCGGGGCGCCACGTACAATGCCGCTTTCAACACCGGTGCATTTCATGCTCTCTGCTTGGCTGCTGCCCGAGCACATCGCCGATGTCCTGCCGACGCAGGCGCGACGCATCGAGGACCTCCGGCGCGGCCTGCTCGATCGGGCGCGCGGTTACGGTTTCGAGCTCGTGATGCCGCCGCTGCTGGAACACCTGGAGTCGCTGTTGTCGGGAACCGGGCGCGAACTCGACCTGCGGACCTTCAAGCTCGTCGACCAGCTCAGCGGCCGCACCCTGGGCCTGCGCGCCGACACCACGGCGCAGGCCGCGCGCATCGACGCCCACTTGCTCAACCGCGAAGGCGTCACCCGGCTGTGCTACTGCGGGCCGGTGCTGCACACGCGGCCGGCGGGACTGGCCGCGACACGCGAACCGCTGCAGTTCGGCGCCGAGATCTTCGGCCATGCCGGCCTCGAAGCCGACCTCGAGGCCACCGAGCTGGCGCTCGATTGCCTGCAGCTGGCGGGTGTCACGCAGCCGGTCATCGACTTGGCGGACGCGCGCGTGCTGCGCGGCGTGCTCGCCGGCGTGCCGCTGGAGGCGGCACAGTTGCAGGACGTTGCCCAGGCGCTGTCGGAGAAGGACGCACCAGCGGTGGCGGCACTCACGCGCGGCGCACCCGAAGAAGCCCGCGGTGCCCTGCAGGCGCTGCTGCGCCTGTATGGCGGCGACGAGGTGCTGGACGCAGCGCGTCGCGAGTTGCCGGCGCGACCCCTGGTGCGCCAGGCGCTGGACGAACTGCAGTGGCTGGCCACGCACCTGCGGCTGGCCTATCCGGGGCTGCGCACCGGCTTCGACCTGTCGGACATGAGCGGCTACGCCTACTACAGCGGACCGCGATTCGCCGTCTACGGCGCCGGCAGCAGCGACGCGCTGGCGCGCGGCGGGCGCTACGACGAGGTCGGCGCCATTTTCGGCCGCAACCGGCCGGCGGTCGGCTTCAGCCTGGACCTCAAGACACTGGCCGACGTCGCCGGCGTCACGCCGGTGCCGACGGCGATACGCGCACCCTGGGGCGAAGACACCGACCTGCGCGCTGCGGTGCGGCGCCTGCGCGAAGCCGGTGAAACCGTGCTCGCGGTGCTGCCCGGGCACGAGCCCGAGACCTCGGCTTTCGACTGCGACCGCGAACTCGTCGCAGTCGCTGGCCGCTGGGTGCTGCGCAGCATCGGCGCCGAGTTGGCGCCGGAATCCTGAACACATCGAGGACGAACAGAAAATGCATGCAGCCATCCTGCCCACCGCCGGCCGCAACGTCGTTGTCGTGGGTACCCAGTGGGGAGACGAGGGCAAGGGCAAGATCGTCGACTGGTTGACCGACCACGCGCAGGGCGTGGTGCGCTTCCAGGGCGGCCACAACGCCGGCCATACCCTGGTCATCGCCGGTCGCAAGACGGCGCTGCAGTTGATTCCCTCGGGGGTCATGCGCCCGGGCGTGGCCTGTTACATCGGCAACGGCGTGGTCGTCGACCCGGCGCACCTGCTGCTGGAGATCGAACGCATCGAGCAACTCGGCATCGACGTGCGCTCGCGGCTGTACCTGTCCGAGGCCTGCCCGCTGATCCTGCCCTTTCATGTCGAGATGGACCGCGCCCGCGAAGCGCTGCGCGAAAGCAGCGGCAGCGGCAGGATCGGCACCACCGGCAAGGGCATCGGCCCGGCCTACGAAGACAAGGTGGCGCGCCGTGCCCTGCGCGCGCAGGACCTCAAGCACCCGCAGCGCTTCGAGGACAAGCTGCGCGAACTGGTCGAGTTGCACAACGCCGAACTCACCGGCGTGCTGCAGGCGGCACCGCTGGCGTGGCAGCCGATGTTCGACGCCGCGATGGCAGCCGCCGAGCAGATACGGCCGCTGATGGCCGACGTCGGCTATCGGTTGTTCCAGGCCCACGCCGCCGGCGCCAACCTGCTCTTCGAAGGTGCGCAAGGCACGCTGCTGGACATCGACCACGGCACTTACCCGTACGTGACCTCCAGCAACTGCGTGGCCGGCAACGCGGCTGCGGGGGCCGGCATCGGGCCCGGATTGCTGCACTACATCCTGGGCATCACCAAGGCCTACACCACGCGCGTCGGCGCCGGGCCGTTCCCGACCGAACTGCCGATGGACGTCGCGGGCACGGTCGGCCATCACCTGTCCAGCGTCGGCCAGGAGCGCGGTACCGTCACCGGTCGCGCGCGCCGCTGCGGCTGGCTGGACGCCGCGGCGCTCAAGCGCAGCATGATCATCAACGGCATCTCGGGCCTGTGCATCACCAAGCTCGACGTGCTCGACGGCCTGCCCGAGATCAACATCTGCACCGGCTACGAGCTCGACGGGCAAAGTCTCGACATCCTGCCGTTGGACGCCGACGAGATCGCCGCCTGCAAGCCGGTCTACGAGACGCTGCCAGGCTGGAGCGAGACCACCGCCGGCCTGACCAACTGGGAGCAGTTGCCGCTAAATGCGCGGCGTTACCTGGAGCGCATGCAGGCGCTCATCGGCGCACCCATCGACATGGTGTCCACCGGCCCCGACCGGGTGCACACGATCCTGCTGCGGCACCCGTTCCGGGCCTGAAACCGAGCTACCGAGAGGAGATGTCGAACATGCTCACCGACGACGGCAAGCACCTGTACGTGTCCTGGGACGAATACCACATGCTGACCGAGCGCCTGGCGCTCAAGGTGCATCATTCGGGCTGGGAGTTCGACCAGATCCTGTGCCTGGCGCGCGGCGGCATGCGGCCCGGCGACGTGCTCTCGCGAGTCTTCGACAAGCCCCTGGCGATCATGTCCACCAGTTCCTACAGGGCCGAGGCCGGCACCATCCAGGGCCGGCTGGACCTGGCCAAGTACATCACCATGCCCAAGGGCGAAGTCGCCGGACGCGTGCTGCTCGTCGACGACCTGGCCGACACCGGGCACACGCTGCGCGCGGTGGTCGAGCGGCTGCGCGGCATGCCGTCGATCCAGGAGCTCCGGGCTGCGGTGATCTGGGTCAAGGGTGTGTCGACCTACATCCCCGACTACTATGTCGAGAGCCTGCCCACGAGCCCGTGGATACACCAGCCGTTCGAGGAATACGACGGCCTGCGCCCGGAGGGACTGGCAAAGAAGTTTGCCGTCTGAAAACGAAAAATGGCCGACATTTCTGTCGGCCATCTCGAATACGTCTCATGGTGCCCAGGAAGGGACTCGAACCCCCACGCCGTTAAGCGCTAGTACCTGAAACTAGTGCGTCTACCAATTCCGCCACCTGGGCATTTCAAGAACCAAGGATCATATCATCAAGGAAATATCTGCATCAAGCCCGGCCTCGGCCGGCCCCGCCATGACCGGCGAAGTGGATGGCCGCGTCGAGGGCCATCGCGACGGCCACGGCTTCGTCATCCCCGACAACGGCGAACCCGCCATCTACCTGGCACCGCAGGAGATGCGCAGCGTGCTGCACCGCGACCATGTTCGCGTGCGCGTGCTGCGGCTCGACCGCAAGGGCCGCCCCGAGGGCCGCGTCGTCGACATCCTGGAGCGGCGCAAGACGCCGATCATCGGCCGCCTGCTGCACGAAGGCGGACAGTGGGTGGTGGCGCCCGAGGACAGCCGCTACGGCCAGGACATCCTGATCCCGAAGAACGCCACCGCCAGCGCGGCGGTGGGGCAGGTCGTCTCGGTGGAACTGACCGAGCCCCCGTCGCTGCATTCACAGCCGGTGGGCCGCGTCGCCGAGGTCCTGGGCGAGATCGACGACGCCGGCATGGAGATCGAGATCGCGGTGCGCAAGTACGAGGTGCCGCACCAGTTCTCGCCCGAGACCCTGGCCGCCGCGGCAGCGCTGCCCGACCGCATCCGGCCGGTCGACCGCAAGCACCGCGTCGACCTGACCGACGTGCCGCTGGTCACCATCGACGGCGAGGACGCGCGCGACTTCGACGACGCGGTGTACTGCGAGCCCTACAAGCGCGGCCGCGGCAAGTCGGCCCTGGAAGGCTGGCGGCTGCTGGTGGCGATTGCCGACGTCAGCCACTACGTCAAGCCGGGCGAGCCCATCGACGACGACGCCTACGAGCGTGCCACGTCGGTGTACTTCCCGCGCCGCGTGATCCCGATGCTGCCGGAGAAGCTGTCCAACGGCCTGTGCTCGCTGAACCCGGAGCAGGACCGCCTGGCGATGGTCTGCGACATGGTGGTCGACACGGCAGGCCGCATCGACGCCTACCAGTTCTACCCGGCGATCATCAATTCGCACGCGCGGCTGACCTACACCGAAGTCGCGGCGATGCTGGCCAACACACGCGGGCCCGAGGCCCACAAGCGGCCCGACCTGGTGCCGCACCTGCTGCACCTGCACGAGGTCTATCGCGCGCTGCTCAAGCAGCGTGCGCAGCGCGGCGCGGTCGACTTCGAGACCACCGAGACCCAGATCGTCTGCGACGACAGCGGCCGCATCGAGAAGATCGTGCCGCGGGTGCGCACCGAGGCGCACAAGCTGATCGAGGAGTCGATGCTCGCGGCCAATGTCTGCGCGGCCGAGTTCATCACCGCCGGCGAGCACCCGAGCCTGTTCCGCGTGCACGAGGGCCCGACGCCCGAGAAGCGGCTGATCCTGCAGGGCTACCTGAAGGCGCTGGGCATCGGACTGCACCTCAGTGACGACCCGGCTCCGGGCGAGTACCAGGCCATCGCGCAGGCCACGCAGGGCCGGCCCGACGCGACGCAGATCCACGCCATGCTGCTGCGCTCGATGCAGCAGGCCATCTACACCTCGACCAACGCCGGCCACTTCGGGCTGGCCTACGGCGCCTACACGCACTTCACGAGCCCGATCCGGCGTTACCCGGACCTGCTGGTGCACCGCGTCATCAAGGCGCTGCTCGGTTCGCGGCGCTACCACCTGGCGCCGAGCGAACACACCCGCGTGCCCGAAATGCGACGCGGCGGCAAGGTGGCGCACAAGCCGGCCAAGCCGCTGTCGCAGGAAATGGCGCTGTGGGAATCGGTGGGCGCGCATTGCAGCGCCAACGAGCGCCGCGCCGACGAAGCCTCGCGCGACGTCGAGGCCTGGCTCAAGTGCCGCTACATGCGCGAGCACCTGGGCGAGGAGTTCGGCGGCACCGTGAGCGCGGTGACGAGCTTCGGCCTCTTCATCACGCTCGACGCCCTGTACGTCGAGGGCCTGGTGCACATCACCGAACTCGGCGGCGAGTACTACCGTTTCGACGAGGCGCGCCAGGAACTGCGTGGCGAGCGCACCGGCATCCGCTACGCCGTCGGCGCGCGGGTGCGGGTGCAGGTCAGCCGCGTCGACCTGGACGGTCGCAAGATCGACTTCCGCATGGTGCGCGAAGGCGAGGGCGAGCGGCCGTCGCCACGCGGCGACAAGCCGCGCACGCCGGGCACCGCCGTGGAAGAACTGGCCAGCGTGCGCTCCACCGACCGCGCCGCCAAGGTGGCCACGCGCGCAGTCAAGGGCAAGGCCACGTCGGAAGGCAGTGGGCGCTCGCGCAAGCCCGGCGCCCAACGGCCGGCGCCCAAGCCGCGCACGCGGCGCTGAGGGCGCCGCTCGTTCTTGGCCGGCGCCGCTCAGGCGGCCGGCAGGCGTGCCAGGGCTTCAACCAGGTCGGCGGCGCGCAGGCGGGCGCCGCCCCCCGCGGCGGGGTTAAAGTGGGCGGCACCGCCCGGCAGGCACCCTGCAGCCACCCCCCCGTCGGCCGCCGCGACTGCGGGCTGCTGTGCCCACAGGCCGGCGGCCCAGCCGGCCAGCACATCGCCGGTGCCGGCACTGGCGAGCGCGGCGTTGCCCGTCGGGTTGATGTGCAAGGTGTGGCCCGGCGCGGCGATGACGCTGCCTGAGCCCTTCAGCAGCACCGCGGCGCCGGTGTCGGCGGCCAGTTGCCGCGCCGCGGCCAGGCGGTCGTGTTGGACCTCGGCGCTGCTCGTGCGCAGCAGGCGAGCCGCTTCCAGCGGATGTGGCGTGAGCAGCGTGGCCAGGCCGCGTGCGGCGCGGGCACGCAGCAGCGGCTGCAGGGCGGGGTCGGCGGCCAGCACATTGAGCGCGTCGGCGTCGAGCACCAGCCGCGCTGCCTGCGACAACAGCGGCGGCAGGGCCGCCCGCACGGCGTCGCCGCCTCCACAACCGCAGACCACCGTGGTCTGCGCCAGCAGCGCCGGCGGCGAGTGCCACCAGGCGACGCGCGACATCAGCTCGGGCCGCCTGGGGTCGAAGGTCACCGCGCTTTCGTCGAGCAGGCTGCAGTAGACCCGCCCGGCGCCCGCCGCCAGCGCGGCACGCGCAGCCAGCCAGGCCGCGCCCACCATGCCGGGCGCGCCGCCGACCACGGCGACGTCGCCGAAGCTGCCCTTGTGCGCACCATCGGGCCGTGGCAGGCGCGCAGGACGGCCGCTCAGCCAGGTGCTGGGCGCGCCGGCAGTCACGCCCAGCGTGTCGAGCCAGAGTGCGCCAGCCAGCTCGCGGCCATGGCCGCTGCAGCAGCCCGGCTTGAGCGTCAGCAGGGCCAGCGTGGCGCCGGCGCGCACCGCCGCGGCGCCGAGCAGGGTGCCGGTGTCGGGGTGCAGGCCCGACGGCAGGTCGACCGCCAGCACCGGTGCGTGCTGAGCATTGATGTTCCGGATGGCGGCCGCGATCGCGCCTTCCGGAGCACGGCGCGCGCCGATGCCGAGCAGGGCGTCGATGACGAGCTCGGCGGTGTCGTGGCGCCTTTCATCGGCATGGACGGTCACTCCCGCCGCCACGGCGTCGCGCAGGGCCTGCGCGGCGTCGGCGGGCAGGCGGGCCGGGTCGGCGAGCAGGCACACGGAGACGGCCTTGCCGGCACCGTGCAGGTGGCGGGCAGCCACCAGGCCGTCGCCGCCGTTGTTGCCCGGGCCGGCCCAGACCTGTATCCGCTGCGCATGGGGCACCCAGGCCAGCGCCAGCCGTGCCACGGCCAGCCCGGCGCGCGCCATCAGCGCGTGCGGCGCATGCAAGGTCAGCGCGGCTGCTTCGGCGGCGCGCGAAGCCGCGCCATCGTGCAAGGGCCAGGGTCCGCCGGCCGCGTCGATGCGTTTGATGCCGCTGGCGATATCCATGCGCCGATTGTCGCGCCGCTGGCGGCCAACAGCGCCGCGACTGCGCTCAGCGCAGGCGCGCCACGCCGAGGCCCGCCATGTCCAGCGGCGCCTCGCGACCGGCGACGCGTTCGGCCAGCACCCGCGCCGAGCCGCAGGCCAGCGCCCAGCCGCTCGAGCCGTGACCCAGGTTGAGCCAGACGCCGGGTGCGCCGCTCTCACCCAGCACCGGCGGCCCGTCGGGCAGCATCGGGCGCGCTCCCTTCCAGTGCTGCGCTTCGCGGCCGACCGCGGCGCCCGGAAACCAGTCGTCGAGCACCCGATACAGCGTGCGCAGAGGGGCGGGGTCGAGCCGGTCCAGGCGACCGCCGACTTCGGCGCCGCCGGCAACGCGGATGCGCTGCCCCAGGCGGGTGATGGCGACCTTGTACTTCTCGTCCATCAGCGCCGCCCGCGGACCGAGATTCGGGTGGCCGTCGACATGTCGCAGCGGCGCGGTGACCGAATAGCCGTGGATCGGCGCCAGGGGCAGCTTCAGGCCGATGGAGCAGAGCAGCGCGTTGGCCTGCACGCCGGCGCAGACGACGACGGCGTCGAAGGCGTGGCGCTGGCCGTCGCCGGTGGCGAGTTCCGGCGCTGTGCCGGGCGTCAAGGCACGCACGTCGGCATCGAAGTGAAAGCGTGCGCCGAGGCGCTGCGCTTCGGCCTTGATCAAGTGGGCGAAGTGGCGGCAATTGCCCACGCCGTCCTGTGGCAGGTGGATCGCCGCCTGCAAGGGCGTATCGGGGTTGAGGCCGGGTTCGATGACGCGGCAGCGCGCGCCATCGACGACGTCGTGCGGCACGCCCAGTTCGCGCAGCAGTGCCAGTCCGTGCTGCGCCAGCGCCAGCTCGCGCTGGGTGCGCAGCAGCACCACGAAGCCCGGCATCTGCTCGTAGTCCAGCCGCAGCGTGCGCGTCAGCTCCAGCAAGCGATCGCGGCTGTAGTGCGCCAGGCGTTGCATCGCAGCGCGATTGGCCTGGTGCACCTGCGGCTTGCAGGCGCGCCACCAGCGCCACAGCCACGGCAGTTGCGCCAGCGCGCCGAGCCCGGCCAGGCGCACCGGCGCGTGGCGGCTGAACAGGTGACGCAGCACCGTCCAGGGCATGCCGGGCGCCGCCCAAGGCGCGACATAACCCGGCGCCAGGACACCGGCGTTGGCGAAGCTGCCCTCGGCGGCGACGCTGCCGCGGCGTTCGAATACGGTGACCTCGAGCCCGAGTGCGGCCAGTTCGTAAGCGGTGGTGACGCCGACGATGCCGGCGCCGACGATGGCGACGCGCATCGTCAGGCTCCGGCTCGGCGCATGCCGCGTGCTAAAATCTGCAGGTTTGCCTCGAACGAGGTTGCGATGGTGGAAGGTGCGGCGCTCTTCGGTTGCACGCTCCGGCCGTCCATGCCGAGTGCTCGACAGAGGCAGACAAATCGCGAACCCGACCGAACCAAAGGTGTCGCTGCGTGGCGTGGCGGTTCTTCAAGAACCGCACGGCGACCAGCGATCGAGCGGCGGGATTCTAGACCCAACCTTCGGAGTTTCCATGACTGTCTCCATGCGTGAAATGCTGGAAGCGGGCGTCCATTTCGGACACCAGACCCGCTTCTGGAACCCCAAGATGGCGCCGTACATCTATGGCCATCGCAACAAGATCCACATCATCAACCTCGAGAAGACGCAGCCGCTCTTCGAGGACGCGATGAAGTTCGTGCGCAAGCTGGCCAGCAAGCGCGGCACCATCCTGATGATCGGCACCAAGCGCCAGGCGCGCGAGGTCATCGCCATGGAAGCGCATCGCTGCGGCATGCCCTTCGTCGATCAGCGCTGGCTCGGCGGCATGCTCACCAACTTCAAGACGGTGAAGGGCTCGTTGAAGAAGCTCAAGGAAATGCAGGCCACCAAGGACGCCGGCATGGACGCGATGATCAAGAAGGAAGCCCTGATGTTCGACCGCGAGCTGGCCAAGCTCGAGAAGGACATCGGCGGCATCCAGGACATGGCCGCGCTGCCCGACGCCATGTTCGTCATCGACGTCGGCTACCACAAGATCGCGGTGCTGGAAGCCAAGAAGCTGGGCATCCCGGTCATCGGCATCGTCGACACCAACCACTCGCCGATCGGCATCGACTACGTGATCCCCGGCAACGACGACTCGGCCAAGGCCGTCGCGCTGTACGCCCGCGCCGTGGCCGACGCCGTGCTGGAAGGCAAGGCCAACGCCACCACCGACGTGGTGCAGGCGGTCGCCGGCGGCGACGAATTCGTCGAAGTCAGCGAAGGAACCTGAGCCCAGGACGTCGCGGCAGCGGCGCTGAACGTGCCGCCCTGCCGCCCACGCCACCGCGGCGCAGCGTGCCCGGTGGCCGACCGTATTTCATGGAGAGATCGATGCCCGCAATCACTGCAAGCATGGTGGCCGAACTGCGCGCCAAGACCGACGCGCCGATGATGGAGTGCAAGAAGGCACTCACCGAAGCCGACGGCGACGCTGCCCGCGCCGAGGAGATCCTGCGCGTCAAGCTCGGCAGCAAGGCCAGCAAGGCCGCCTCGCGCATCACCGCCGAAGGCGTGATCGCCGCCGCCGTCAGCGGCGCCACCGGTGCGCTGGTCGAAGTCAACTGCGAAACCGACTTCGTGTCGAAGAACGACTCCTTCCTGGCCTTCACGAAGGCCTGCGCTGCGCTCGTGGCCGAGCACGACCCGGCCGACCTGGCTGCGCTCGCCGCGCTGCCGTTGTCTCAGGACGGTTTCGGCCCGACGGTGGAAGACGTGCGCAAGGGCCTGATCGGCAAGATCGGCGAGAACATGTCGGTGCGCCGCTTCCAGCGTTATGCCGGCGGCGGCGCGCTGGCCCATTACCTGCACGGCACGCGCATCGGCGTCATCGTCGAATACACCGGCGACGAGGTCGCGGCCAAGGACGTGGCCATGCACGTGGCGGCGATGAAGCCCAAGGCACTGGCCACCGGCGACGTGCCGGCGGCGCTGATCGAGGTCGAGCGCCGTGTCGCAGCCGAGAAGGCCGCCGAAGACGCGGCCAAGGCGGTCGCCGAGGGCAAGCCGAAGCAGTCGCCCGAGATCGTAGCCAAGCGCGTGGAAGGCTCGGTGCAGAAGTTCCTGAAGGAGGTCTCGCTGCTGAACCAGCCCTTCGTCAAGAACGACAAGCAGACCGTGGAACAGATGCTCAAGGAGAAGGCCACCCGGGTGGCCGGCTTCACGCTGTACGTGGTCGGCGAAGGCATCGAGAAGAAAGTCGACGACTTTGCCGCCGAAGTGGCCGCGCAGGTGGCCGCTGCCAAGGCGCAGTGATGCGCAGCCGGGTGCAGGGGTGCGTGATGCGCACCCTTACACTGCAGGCTTTGCATGGGAGTTGAGTCGATGCCGGCTTACAAGCGCATCCTGCTGAAGCTGTCGGGCGAAGCCCTGATGGGCGAAGACGCCTACGGCATCAACCGCGCCACCATCGTTCGCATGGTGCGCGAGGTGCAGGAGATCACGCGCCTGGGCTGCGAGGTCGCGGTGGTCATCGGCGGCGGCAACATCTTCCGCGGCGTGGCCGGCGGCTCGGTGGGCATGGACCGCGCGACCGCGGACTACATGGGCATGCTGGCCACCGTGATGAACTCGCTGGCGCTGGCCGACACGATGCGCCAGGAAGGCATGACGGCACGCGTGATGTCGGCGATCAGCATCGAGCAGGTGGTCGAACCCTACGTGCGACCGAAGGCCCTGCAGTACCTGGAAGAGGGCAAGATCGTCGTCTTCGCCGCCGGCACCGGCAACCCCTTCTTCACCACCGACACCGCCGCCGCCCTGCGCGGCGCCGAGATCGGTGCCGAGATCGTGCTCAAGGCGACCAAGGTCGACGGCGTCTACAGCGCCGACCCGCACAAGGACCCGTCCGCCACGCGCTATACGCGCATCAGCTTCGACGAGGTGATCACGAAGAACCTGCAGGTGATGGACGCCACCGCCTTTGCGCTGTGCCGCGACCAGAAGCTGCCCATCAAGGTGTTCAACATCAACAAGCCCGGCGCCCTGCTGCGTGTGGTGAAGGGCGAAGACGAAGGCACCCTGGTGCATGTTTGAGGAGCCCCACCAGCCATGACGATCGTTGACATCAAGCACACCGCCGAGCAGAAGATGGGCAAGACCATCGAGGCGTTCAAGGGCGAGCTGCACAAGATCCGCACCGGCCGCGCCCACCCCGGGCTGCTCGACCAGGTGCACGTCGACTACTACGGCTCCCTGGTGCCGATCAGCCAGGTCGCCAACGTGACCCTGCTCGACGCGCGAACGATCAGCGTGCAACCCTGGGAAAAGGGCATGGGGCCGAAGATCGAACGGGCCATCCGCGAGTCCGACCTCGGTCTCAACCCGTCGTCGCAGGGCGAGCTGCTGCGCGTGCCGATGCCGGCGCTGACCGAGGAGCGCCGCAAGGAGCTGACCAAGGTCGTGCGCCATGCCGGCGAGGAAGCGCGCATTGCCGTGCGCAGCGTGCGCCGCGAAGCCAACGAGCACCTGAAGCGGTTGCTCAAGGACAAAGCGGTGGCCGAGGACGACGAGCGGCGCGCCCAGGACGAAGTGCAGCGCCTGACCGACCGCACCATCGCCGAGATCGACCGCCTCGTGCACGGCAAGGAAGCGGAGGTGATGGCGGTCTGAGCTCGCCATCCCGACCTCCGCGCCGATGTCCGAATTGCCCTTTGCCGAGAACCCGGCCGCCGAACATCCCACGGCCGACGCGCCCGCCGCCGTCCCGGGTGCGGCCGCCGACGCCAGTGCCGTACCGCGCCACGTCGCTGTCGTGATGGACGGCAACGGCCGCTGGGCGCGCCAGCGCTACATGCCGCGCTTCTTCGGCCACAAGCAGGGTGTGGACACGCTCGTGCGTGCGATCGACGCCTTCAACGCCCGCGGCGTGCGTTTCCTCACCGTGTTCGCCTTCTCGTCGGAGAACTGGAAGCGCCCCACCGAAGAGGTCTCGGGACTCATGAGCCTGGTCCTGGTGGCGGTGTCCAAGTACCTGGACAAGATGGCCGCCGATGGCGTTCGCATACGCATCGTCGGCGACCGCTCGACCGTCTCCGACAAGTTGCGCCGTGCCTGGGACCATGCCGAGGAGCTGACGAAGGACAACGACCGCATCACGCTGGCGGTGGCCTTCAATTACGGCGGCCGCTGGGACGTCGTGCAGGCCTGTCGGCGCGCGCTGGCCGAGGGCGTGGCGCCGCAGACGCTCGACGAGCAGTGGCTGTCCAGGCACATGGCGCTGTCGTTCGCACCCGACCCCGATCTGTTCATCCGCACCGGCGGCGAGATGCGCATGAGCAACTTCCTGCTCTGGCAGGCGGCGTATTCGGAGCTGTTCTTCACCGAATGCCTGTGGCCCGACTTCGGTGAGCCCGAGATCGATGCCGCGCTCGCCGCCTACGCGCAGCGCGACCGGCGCTTCGGCGGCATCCGGGCGCAGCTGACCGTTGCCGCAGACAGCTGAGATGCTGCGCCAGCGTGTCATCACGGCACTCGTGCTGGTCGGTCTGCTGCTGGGCTCGCTCGCGTCGTCGAGCAACTGGCCGTTTGCCGTGCTGGCGCTGGCCCTGATCGCCGCCGCCGGCTGGGAATGGGGTCGCCTGAACCAGGCCAGCGCGACGCTGGCGCTGTTCATGGGGGCCTTGCTGGCCGGCGCCGGCGCCTGGGCGCTGGCCGCAGGCTGGAGCGAGCGTGCACCGGCGGCCGTCTGGTGGATCGTCACGGCGCTTTGGCTGGTCTGCGGCGCACTGGCCCTGCGCGCCGGGCCCGCCGTCTGGCCGCAGCTGCCGCGAGCGGCACGCTGGGGGCTGGGCTGGGTGGCGCTGGGGGCGGCCTGGCTGGCGCTGGCCCATACACGCGCCATCGGCATCAACTTCATGTTGTCGCTGTTGTGCCTGGTCTGGATGGCCGACGTGGCGGCTTATTTCGGCGGCCGCGCCTTCGGCCGGCGCAAGCTGGCCGTGGCCATCAGCCCCGGCAAGAGCTGGGAGGGCGTGTGGTCCGGCATGGCCGGCGTGTGGCTGCTGGCGCTGTTCTGGATCTGGCTGGACAGCCGTTTCGATTTCGACAGCCCGAGCCTGTATTCGACCCTGGTGCTGACGCTGGGCTGGTTCGGTGCCGCGCTGGCACTGCCGGCGCTGTGCGGGCTGAGCGTGGTCGGCGACCTCGTCGAATCGCTGGTCAAGCGTGCTGCGGGCGCCAAGGACAGCAGCCGCCTGCTGCCCGGCCACGGCGGCGTGCTCGACCGTGTCGACGCCTTGCTGCCGGTGCTGCCGGCGGTGCTGGCCTTGATGACCTTGAGGCCGACATGAGCGGCGCCTCGACGCAGCGCCTGAGGCTGGCCGTCCTCGGTGCCACCGGGTCCGTAGGCGCGAGCACGCTGGACGTGGTGGCGCGACATCCCGACCGTTTCGAAGTCGTCGGTCTCACGGCACATCGTCGCGTCGACCTGCTGCTCGAGCAGTGCCGGCAGTTCCGGCCGCGCATTGCCGTCGTCCCTACCGAGGACCGCGCCACTGAACTGCGCCGCGGCTTGCGCGCCGAGCACCTGCCGACGGAGGTGCGCGTCGGCCCCGAGGCCTTGTGCGAGCTGGCTGCCGCCGACGAGGTCGACGCCGTGATGGCCGCCATCGTCGGCGCGGCCGGGCTGCGGCCCTGCATGGCGGCGGCGCGCGCCGGCAAGCGGCTGCTGCTGGCCAACAAGGAAGCGCTGGTCGTCGGTGGCGGCCTGTTCATGCAGGCCGTGGCCGCCGGCGGCGCGACGCTGCTGCCCATCGACAGCGAGCACTCGGCGATCTTCCAGTGCCTGCCCGAGGACCGCTCGTCGTGGGCCCGGCGCATCGACCACATCGTGCTCACTGCCAGTGGTGGCCCGTTCCGCCAGCGCGAACCGTCGACGCTGCACGAGGTGACGCCGGCGATGGCCGTCGCGCACCCGAACTGGGTCATGGGCCCGAAGATTTCCGTCGACTCGGCGACCATGATGAACAAGGCGCTCGAAGTCATCGAGGCACGCTGGCTGTTCGACCTCGAGCCCGAACGCATCCGCGTCGTCATCCATCCCCAGAGCATCGTGCATTCGATGGTCGTGTGCCGCGACGGCTCGGTGCTGGCACAGTTGGGCACGCCCGACATGAAGGTGCCCATCGCCTACGGCCTGTCCTACCCCGAGCGCATCGAATCCGGCGCGCCGCGGCTGGACTTCGGGCAACTGCAGTCGCTGAGCTTCGAGACGCCCGATCCGCGACGCTTTCCCGGGCTGCGGCTCGCCTGGGACGCATTGCGTGGTCCGGCCGGCAGCACAGCCGTGCTCAACGCCGCCAACGAAGTCGCGGTGGCCGCGTTCCTGGCCGGAACCATCGGCTTTGCCGCCATTCACAGTGTCAATGCCCGCACCGTCGAACACCTGCAGCCCCGGCTCGGGCCGAGCCACACGCTGGACGACCTGCTCGAGCTCGACGCTCGTGCCCGTGACGCAGCTCGCCTGGCCATGAAGGGGCTCGCGGCATGATCGCCACCGTACTGGCCTTCCTGCTCACCCTGGGCGTGCTGATCGTCGTGCACGAATACGGCCACTACCGGGTGGCGGTGGCCTGCGGCGTGAAGGTGCTGCGCTTTTCGGTCGGTTTCGGGCGTGTCGTCTGGCGCCGCCAGGCGGGCCCCGATGCCACCGAGTTCGTGCTCTGCGCGCTGCCACTGGGCGGCTACGTGCGCATGCTCGACGAGCGCGAAGGCGAGGTCGCGCCGGCCGAAGTGGCGCGGGCCTTCAACCGCCAGTCGCTGCTGCGCCGCACCGCCATCGTGGCGGCCGGGCCGCTGGCCAACCTGGCACTGGCGATCGCGCTCTACGCCAGCGCGCACTGGATCGGCATCGACGAGCCCAAGGCCGTGCTCGGCCCGCCCGTTTCCGCGAGCGCGGCCGACCGCGCCGGCATGCGCACGGGCGACTGGGTGCGTGCGCTGTCACACGATGGCAGCCAGTGGCAGGACGTGGCGTCGATGACCGACCTGCGCTGGGAGGTCACCCAGGCCGCGATGCAGCGCGGCACGCTGCAGCTGCAGGTCAGCGGCCGCGACGGCCGCGGTTCGCGCACGCTGGTGCTCGACCTCACGGGCATCGACCCGCGCGGCGTCGACGCCGGCCTGATGAAGACCATCGGCCTGGGCGCACCCTATAGCGAGCCGGTGCTGGGCGAGGTCAAGGCCGGCGGACCCGCCGCCGCTGCCGGGCTGCGCCAGGGCGACCGCGTCACCGGCGTCGACGGTGTGGCCATCGCCGACGCGCAGACGCTGCGCGAACGCATCCGTGCCGGCGTGCACGACGGCCAGGCGCTGGTGCAGCGCTGGTCCCTGGTGCGCGACGGCCGCGCGCTGGAGGTCGAGGTCACGCCGCGCATCGTCAGCGACGGCGCTGCGAGCGTCGGCCGCATCGATGCCTTCGTCGGCCAGGCGCCTGAAATGGTGACCGTTCGCCACGGCCCGATCGAAGGCCTGGTGCAAGGGGCCACGCGCACCTGGGAGGTGTCGGCGCTGACGGTGAAGATGCTCGGCCGCATGATCGTCGGCGAAGCTTCGCTGAAGAACCTGAGCGGGCCGCTCACCATCGCCGACTACGCCGGCCAGTCGGTGCAGCAGGGCCTGGCCTACTACCTGGGCTTCCTGGCGCTGGTCAGCGTCAGCCTGGGGGTGCTGAACCTGCTGCCGCTGCCCATGCTCGATGGCGGCCATCTGATGTATTACATTTTCGAGGGCGTCACCGGACGCCCGGTCTCTGACCTCTGGCTGGCCCGGCTGCAGCGTGGCGGCATCGCGGTGCTGCTGATGATGATGTCGGTAGCCCTTTTCAACGACGTGGCCCGCCTGCTGGGTCTTCACTGAAGCACATGCTCCCAGTCTTTCCGATCGGGCCGCTGCGCCCTGCTGCGGCGCTCGTCGTCGCCTTTGCCCTGGCCGCGGCCGCGCCGGTGGCGCGAGCCGTCGAACCCTTCGTCATCCAGGACATCCGCGTCGAAGGCCTGCAGCGCACGGACCCCGGCACGGTCTTCGCGGCACTGCCCTTCCGCATCGGCGACACCTACACCGACGACAAGGGGTCGGCCGCGCTGCGCTCGCTGTTCGGCACCGGTCTGTTCAAGGACGTGCGGCTGGAGATCGACGGCAAGGTCGCGGTGATCATCGTCGACGAACGCTCGATCATTGCCACCGTCAGCTTCGTCGGCCTGAAGGAGTTCGACAAGGAACCGCTGACCAAGTCGCTGCGCGAGGCCGGCATCGGCGAGGGCCTGCCCTTCGACCGCGCACTCATCGACCGCGCCGAGCAGGAGATCAAGCGCCAGTACCTCAGCCGCAGCCTGTACGGCGCCGAGGTCGTGACCACGGTGACGCCGCTGGAGCGCAACCGCGTCAATGTCACCTTCACGATGACCGAAGGCGACGCCGCGCGCATCGCCGACATCCGCATCGTCGGTGCCACGGTGTTTCCCGAGTCGACGCTGCTGGAGCTGTTCGAGCTCACGCGCAGCGGCTGGTTCACCTGGTACAGCAAGAGCGACCGCTACTCGCGCAGCAAACTCAATTCCGACCTCGAGAAGCTGCGCGCCTACTACGTCAACCGCGGCTACCTCGAATTCGGCATCGAATCGACGCAGGTCACGATCTCGCCCGACAAGCAGACGATCTCGATCGCCATCTCGGTGCGCGAGGGCCAGCCCTACACCGTGACCTCGGTGCGCCTGGAAGGCGACTACCTGGGCAAGGAAGACGAGTTCCGCGCCTTCGTGCTGCAACGCCCGGGGCAGCCCTACCGCGGTGACGCGGTGGCCGAGACGACGCGCCGCTTCCAGGACCTGTTCGGCCTGTACGGCTACGCCTTTGCGCGCGTCGAGCCGCGGCCGGAAATCGACCGTGCCACCGGCCAGGTGGCGCTGGTTTTCGCCGCCGCGCCGCAGCGCCGTGTCTACGTGCGCCGCATCGACGTCGCGGGCAACACGCGCACGCGCGACGAGGTCGTGCGGCGCGAATTCCGCCAGCTCGAGGCGGCCTGGTACGACGGCGGCCTGATCAAGCTGTCCAAGGAACGCGTCGACCGACTGGGCTACTTCAAGGACGTCGAGGTCCAGACCACCGAGGTGGCGGGCTCGCCCGACCAGGTCGACCTGCTCGTCAACGTCACCGAAAAGCCCACCGGCAACCTGCTCGTCGGTGCGGGCTACTCCAATGCCGAGAAGTTCACCTTCACGGCGTCGATCAAGCAGGACAACGCCTTCGGCTCGGGCAACTATCTCGGCATCGAAGTCAACACCAGCAAGTACAACCGTGCGCTGGTGCTGAGCACGGTCGACCCGTACTGGACGGTCGACGGCATCTCGCGGGCCATCGACGTCTACTACCGCACCAGCCGGCCCTTCAACAGCCTGGGCGAGTCTTACGACCTGAAGACGCCGGGCGCGTCGGTGCGCTTCGGCATCCCGTTCTCGGAGTACGACACGGTGTTCCTGGGCCTGGGTGCCGAGCGCACCGAAATCGGCACCTCCACCGGCATCCCGCTGAGTTACCTCAACTACCGTGTGCTCTACGGCAACAAGAGCAACTCCTTCCCGGTCACGCTGGGTTGGGCGCGCGATGGCCGCGACAGCCTGATCGCGCCCAGCGCCGGCCGCTACCAGCGCGTCAACTTCGAATGGAGTTTCCTCGGCGACGTGCGCTACCTGCGCACCAACCTGCAGTACCAGGAATACTGGCAGCTGCCGTTGCGGCTGACGCTGGGCGTGAACGCCGAGATCGGCCTCGGCAAGGGCCTGGGCGGCAAGCCCTATCCGGTATTCAAGAACTTCTACGGTGGCGGCCTGGGCACGGTGCGCGGCTTCGAGCAGGGCTCGCTCGGCGTGGTGGACCCCACCGGCGCCTACATCGGCGGCGCCAAGCGCCTGAACTTCAACACCGAGCTGTATTTCCCGGTGCCGGGCACCGGCAACGACCGCACCTTCCGCGTCTTCGCCTTTGCCGACGCCGGCAACGTGTGGCGCGAGGACGAAACGATGAGCACCGATTCGCTGCGCGTGTCCGCGGGCTTGGGGCTGTCCTGGATCTCTCCGGTGGGCCCGCTGAAAATGAGCTGGGGCGTGCCGGTGCGTGTGCAGCGCAACGATAGAATTCAACGTTTCCAATTCCAGATCGGGACCGCCTTTTGATGAAGACCCATGCCTTCCGGGCGCTCGCCATTGCGGCGCTGTCCTTGGCCGCAACGGCCCCGCTGGCCGCGCAGGAGCTGAAGATCGGCTATGTCAACAGCGAGCGCGTGCTGCGCGAGGCAGCGCCGGCCAAGGCGGCCCAGTCCAAGCTGGAGGCCGAGTTCGGCCGCCGCGAGCGCGAGCTCAACGACGTGACCGCGCGCCTGAAGGCGGCCGCCGACAAGCTGCAGAAGGACGAGCCGACCTTGTCCGAGAGCGAAAAGAGCCGCCGCCAGCGCGAGCTCGTCGAGCAGGACCGTGATCTGCAGCGCAAGCGCCGCGAGTTCCAGGAAGACCTCAACCAGCGCCGCAACGAAGAGCTGGCCGCCGTCGTCGAACGCGCCAACCGCGCCATCAAGCAGATCTTCGACAGCGAGAAGTACGACCTGATCCTGCAGGAGGTCGTGTTCGCCGGCCCGCGCATCGACATCACCGACAAGGTGATCAAGGCCCTCAACGGCCCATCCGCCGCCGGCAAGTGACGGCGCGGGGCGGCGCTCACGTCGGGCCGGCCGTGTCGGCCCGCGTCGGTGAGCTCGCCGTCCTGCTGGGTGGCGAAGTGATCGGCGACGCGGCCACCGAGGTCAGCCGCATCGGCCCGCTGGACGGTGCCGGCCGCGACACCATCGCCTTCCTGGCCCACCCCCGCTACGTGGCCCAGCTGGCGGTTTCGCAGGCCGGTTGCGTGATCGTCGGGCCCGCCATGCGCGACGCCGCGGCGTCGCGCGGCGTGGCCATCGTCTGCGCCGACCCCTACCTGGCCTATGCGCGGCTGACGCAATGGTGGGCGGCGCGGCTGCGGCGTGCGCCGGCACCCGGCGTGCACCCCTCGGCGGTGATCGAGCCCGGCGCGCACATCCACGCCAGCGCGTCGATCGGCGCGCTGGCCTTCGTCGCCAGCGGTGCCCGCGTCGCCGCACAGGCCGTGGTCGGCACGCAGTGCCATCTCGGCGCCGGCGCCGAGGTCGGCGAGGCCACCGTGCTCAAGCCGCGCGTGCTGCTGGCCGAGGGCTGCCGCATCGGACAGCGCGGCATCGTGCACGGCGGCGCCGTCATCGGTGCCGACGGCTTCGGCTTCGCGCCCGCCGAGGGCCGCTGGGAGAAGATCGAGCAGCTCGGCGCGGTGGCCATCGGCGACGACGTCGAGATCGGGGCCAACACCTGCGTCGACCGCGGCGCGCTGCAGGACACGGTGCTCGAGGACGGCGTCAAGCTCGACAACCTGGTGCAGATCGGCCACAACGTGCATGTCGGTGCGCACAGCGCCTTTGCCGGCTGCGTCGGCGTGGCCGGCAGCGCGCGCATCGGCCGCCATTGCACGGCCGGCGGCGGCGCCATCATCCTGGGTCACCTGGAGATCGTCGACCACGTGCACATCACCGCGGCCACCGTGGTGACGCGTTCGATCCACAAGCCGGGGCAGTACAGCGGCGCCTTCCCCTTCGATGACAATGCGTCGTGGGAGAAGAACGCCGCCACGCTGCGGCAGCTGTATGCGCTGCGCGAGCGGCTGCGCGCGCTGGAGAGAAAGAGCTCAAATTGATGGACATCCAACACATCCTGCGCAAGCTGCCGCACCGTTATCCGTTCCTGCTCGTCGACCGCGTGCTCGAGTTCGAGAAGAACGTGCGCATCAAGGCGCTGAAGAACGTGACCATCAACGAGCCCTTCTTCAACGGTCACTTTCCGGCGCGCCCGGTGATGCCCGGCGTGCTGATGCTAGAGGCACTGGCGCAGGCGGCGGCGCTGCTGTCTTTCGAATCGCTGGGCACCGAGCCGGGTGACGACACGGTGGTCTACTTCGCCGGCATCGACGGCGCACGCTTCAAGCGGCCGGTGGTGCCGGGCGACCAGCTCGTCCTGGAGGCCTTCATCGACCGCGCCAAGTCCGGCATCTACCGCTACAAGACGCGTGCCAGCGTCGACGGCCACACCGCGGTGGAGGCCGAGCTGATGTGCACGATGCGCAAGATCGTCTGAAGCCATGGCCGCCGTCCACCCCACTGCGATCGTCGATGCGGCGGCCGAGCTGGCGGACAGCGTCAGCGTCGGCCCCTACGCCGTCATCGGCGCCGGGGTGACGGTCGAAGCGGGCACGACGATCGGCCCGCACTGCGTGATCGAAGGGCCGACGACGATCGGCCGCGACAACCGCATCCATGCGCACGCCGTGCTGGGCGGAGCGCCGCAGGACATGAAGTACCGCGGCGAGCCGACCCAGCTGGTGATCGGCGAGCGCAACACGATCCGCGAGTTCTGCACCTTCAACCGCGGCACGGCGCAGGACGCAGGCGTCACCCGTGTCGGCGACGACAACTGGATCATGGCCTACGTGCACATCGCGCACGACGTGCAGGTGGGCTGCCGCACGGTGCTGGCGAACAACGCCACGCTGGCCGGACACGTGCACATCGGCGACTGGGTCATCGTCGGCGGTCTGAGCGGCGTGCACCAGTACTGCCGCATCGGCGCCCACGTGATGACGGGATTCCAGAGCCATGTCTCGCAGGACGTGCCGCCATTCATGATGGTCTCGGGCCACCCGCTGGGCGTGCACGGCTACAACGTCGAAGGGCTGCGCCGGCGCGGCTTCTCGCGCGAACGCATCGCGCTCGTCAAGCAGATGCACCGGCTGCTGTACCGCGACGGGCTGACGCTGGAGCAGTCGCGCGCCGCGATCGAGGCGCTGCTCGGCACCGTGGACGGCGGCGACGCCGACGTGCGCCTGCTGCTCGATTTCCTGGCCGCCTCCAGCCGCGGCATAGCCCGTTAGGCGTCGACATCGATGCGGCTGGCCATGGTCGCGGGCGAGGCCTCGGGCGACCTGCTCGGCGGCTTGCTGCTGGCCGCGCTGCGGCAGCGCTGGCCCGCGCTGCAGGCGGCGGGCATCGGCGGCCCGCGCATGGCCGAGCAGGGCTTCACGGCCTGGTGGCCGCACGAGCGGCTGGCGGTGCGCGGTTATGTCGAGGTGCTGCGGCACTACCGCGGCATCGCGGCCATCCGCGACGCGCTGGCAAAGCGCCTGCTGCACGAGCGGCCGGCGGCCTTCATCGGCGTCGACGCACCCGACTTCAACCTCGGCCTCGAGGCGCGTCTGAAGGCCGCGGGCATGAAGACCATCCACTTCGTTTGCCCGTCGATCTGGGCCTGGCGCGGCGCGCGCGCGAAGAAGATGGCCGCCAGTTGCGACCATGTGTTGTGCCTGTTCCCTTTCGAGCCCGAACTGCTGCGCGGCCACGGCGTGGCGGCCAGCTACGTGGGCCATCCATTGGCCGACGCGATCCCGCTGCAGCCGCCGCGCGCGGCCAGCCGCGCCGCGCTCGGGCTGGCCGATGGCGACGTCGTGGTCGCCCTGCTGCCCGGCAGCCGGCGCTCGGAGATCCAATACATCGCACCGGCCTTCCTGCAGGCGGCGATGCGGTTGCACCGCGAGCGGCCGGCGCTGCGTTTCGTGCTGCCGCTGGCGCCCGGCCTGCGCGCCATGGTCGAGCCGCTGGTCGCCGAGCACGCCGCCGGGGTGCCGCTGCAGTTGCTCGAAGGCCGCTCGCACGCCGCGCTGGCCGCCTGCGACCTGACGCTCATCGCCAGCGGCACGGCGACGCTGGAAGCCGCACTGTTCAAGCGCCCCATGGTCATCGGCTACCGCATGCACCCGCTGAGCTGGCAGCTCATGAAGCGCATGCGTTACCAGCCCTGGGTGGGCCTGCCCAACATCCTGTGCCGCGACTTCGTGGTGCCCGAACTGCTGCAGGGCGAATGCCGGCCCGAGACGCTGGCCGCCGCCGTGCTGGCCGGGATCGACGACGCCGCCGGCGCGGCGCGCATCGAGCAGCGCTTCACCGACTTGCACCATCTGCTCAAGCGCGACACCGCGCGCTGTGCCACCGATGCCATCGCGCAAGTCATACAAGCCTGAACAGCTCGGCCTCGACTGGCCCGCGCCGCCGCGCACGCGCGGGACCTTGCCGTCGCGGCGCGTGCGCCGCCTGCCCGCCTTGGTGGCGGGGGTGGACGAGGCCGGCCGCGGCCCGCTGGCCGGGCCCGTGGTGGCGGCGGCGGTGATCCTGGATGAACTGCATCCCGTCCGCGGCCTGGCCGATTCGAAGGTCCTGACGGCGGCACGACGCGAACGCCTGTACGACGAAATCTGCGCCAAGGCGCTTTGTTTGTGCATCGCCGAAGCCAGCGTCGAGGAGATCGACGAGCTGAACATCCTGCAGGCCACGCTGCTGGCGATGCAGCGCGCCGTGCAGGGCCTGCGTCTGCTGCCCAAGCGGGTGCTGGTGGATGGCAACCGGGCGCCGACGCTGGCCATGCCGGTGCAGGCCATCGTCAAGGGCGACGCCACGGTGGCGGCCATCTCGGCCGCCTCCATCCTGGCCAAAGTGACGCGCGACCGGCTGTGCGCGGCGCTGCACGCGCAGCACCCCCTGTACGGTTTCGACGGCCACAAGGGCTACCCGACGCCGGCGCACCTGGACGCCTTGCAGCGCCACGGTCCGTGCAGCGCGCACCGGCGCAGCTTCGCGCCGGTGCGCCTGGCGCTGCAGCGCCCGGCCGAGGACGGCGAGTGACCGAACCGCTGCACCTGAGCTCGCGCGACAACCCGCTGCTGCAGCGGCTGCGCCGGCTGGTGCAGGACGGCGCGGCCTACCGCCGGCTGGGCCAGCTCTGGCTGGAGGGCGAGCACCTGTGCAGCGCCTTGCGCGCGCGCGGCGGGGTGGCGGCGCAGGCGGTGATCAGCGAGCCCGCCTGGCACGAGCCGCGATTGCGTGAACTCGCCCGTTGGGCGGCCCGCGTGGTGGTCGTGCCGCCGCCGCTGTTCGCCGGCATCAGCGCGCTGGAGTCGCCGGCGCAGATCGGCTTCGTGCTCGACCTGCCGCCGCCGGTGCCGGTGCAGGGCGGCGTGGCCACCGTCGTGCTGGACCGCCTGCAGGACCCCGGCAACGTCGGCAGTGTGCTGCGCAGCGCGGCGGCCTTCGGCGTGGCGCAGGTCATCGCGCTCAAGGGCAGCGTTGCACTGTGGTCGCCCAAGGTGCTGCGCGCCGGCATGGGCGCGCACTTCGGCCTGCGGCTGGCCGAGGGGCTGGACGAGGACGCGCTGGCGGCGCTGCAGGTGCCGCTGCTGGCCACCAGTCCACATGCCGGTCAGGCCTTGCCGCTGGCCGCCTTGCCCTGGCCCTGCGCCTGGGTGCTGGGCCACGAAGGGCAGGGTGTGGCCGCCACGCTGCTGGCGCGCTGTGCGCTGCAGGTGCGCATCCCGCAGCCGGGCGGCGAGGAGTCGCTCAATGTGGCCGCCGCGGCCGCGGTGTGCCTGTACGAGTCGGCGCGCCAGCGTGCTGCGCGCTGACGCGACGGCACCGCATCAGAACGGGTAGTGCCGCGGCGTCGTCTGCACGGTGATCCAGCGCAGCTCGGTGAATTCGTTGATGCCGGCCTTGCCGCCGAAACGGCCGATACCCGAACCCTTGACGCCGCCGAAGGGCATCTGCGCCTCGTCGTGGACGGTGGGGCCGTTGACGTGGCAGATGCCGGATTCGATGCGCCGGGCAACGTTGAACGCTCGCCCGATGTCGCGCCCGAAGACGGCGGCCGACAGTCCGTACTCGTTGTCGTTGGCGCAATCCACCGCCGCATCGACGCCGTCGACGCGCACGATGCACTTCACCGGGCCGAAGGTTTCCTCGTGGTAGATGCGCATCCTGGCCGTCACGTGGTCCAGCAGCGTGGCCGGCATCAGCGTGTTCTGGGCCTTGCCGCCGCACACCAGCCGGGCGCCCTTGGCCAGCGCGTCGTCGATCAAGGCGTTGCAGTGCTCGACCGTGCCCATGCCGACCACCGAACCCAGCACCACCGGATCGGGCTTGCGCGGGTCGCCCAGCGGCAGGCCCGCGGCCTTCCTGGCGAAGCGGGCGACGAAGTCGTCGGCGATGCGGTGGTCGACGATGATGCGTTCGGTCGACATGCAGATCTGGCCGCTGTTGGCAAAACAGCCGAAGGCCGCGGCGTTGACCGCATCGTCGATGTCGGCGTCGTCCAGGATCACCAGCGGCGCCTTGCCGCCGAGCTCCAGCACCACCGGCTTCAGGTACTTGGCGCAGGTCATGGCGATGATCTTGCCGACCCGCGTGGAGCCGGTGAAGTTGACGCGCCGCACCGCCGGGTGCGCGACCATCGCCTCGACCACCGTGCCGGCGTCGGCCGGCGCGTTGGTGATGTAGTTCACCACGCCGGCAGGGAAGCCGGCGTCCTGGAAGGCCTCGACGATCAGCTGGTGCGTGCGCGGGCAGTTCTCGCTGCCCTTCAGGATCACCGTGTTGCCGCAGGCCAGCGGCGTGGCGATGGCGCGCACGCCCAGGATGACGGGCGCGTTCCAGGGCGCGATGCCCAGCACCACGCCGGCGGGCTGGCGCACGCCCATGGCCAGCGAACCGGGCACGTCGGACGGGATGACCTCGCCTGCCACCTGCGTCGTCAGTGAGGCCGCCTCGCGGATCATGCCGGCGGCCAGCATGACGTTGAAGCCGGCCCACATGCCGGTGGCGCCGGTCTCCGCCGGCACGGCCTGCACGAACTGCGGCGTCTTGGCCTCCAGCGCGTCGGCCGCCTTCAGCAGCAGCCGGCGGCGTTCGCCGGGGCCGGTCTGGCTCCAGCTCTTGAAGGCTTCGGCGGCGGCCTCCACGGCGGCCACGGCGTCGGCCTCGCTGGCTGCCGGCGCGCGCGTGGCGACGCTGCCATCCAGCGGGTTGCGGCGCTCGAAGGTGGCGCCGCCTTCGGCGGCAACGGCCAGGCCGTTGATGAGCATGGACAGGTCGGACATGGGTTGCTCCTTCGTTGCGGGGGAGGGGGCGGCGCCGGGCGCCGGGGTCTTGCCGAGGTAGGCCTGGCGGATGACGGTGGAGCGGGCGAGCAGGCCAGCCGCTCCGCTGGCGACGAGCCGGCCGCGCTCGAGCACGTAGCCGCGGTCGGCCACGGCCAGCGCCTTGCGCACGTTCTGCTCGACCATCAGCACGGTGGTGCCGGCGTCGGCGATGCGCCGCGCGATGGCCAGCAGCTCGTCGACCATCTTCGGCGCCAGGCCCAGCGACGGCTCGTCGAGCATCAGCAGGCGCGGTGCACTCATCATCGCGCGCGCCACCGCCACCATCTGCTGTTCGCCGCCGCTCATCGTGCCGGCCAGTTGCTGCGCGCGTTCGGCCAGCTTGGGGAAGTCCTCGAAGGCCTGCTGCAGCCGCGTGGCGCGTTCGGCCGCGCCGACGAGCCAGCCGCCGAGTTCGAGGTTTTCGGCCACCGTCATCTGCGGGAACAGCTGGCGGCCTTCGGGGACCAGCACCAGGCCCTGCTCGACGATGGCCGAGGTCTTGGCGCCGCGCTCGATCTCGCGGCCGTCGAGCCGCAGCGTGCCGCCGCGCGGGATCAGCCCGGCGATGGCCTTCAGCAGGGTCGTCTTGCCGGCGCCGTTGGGGCCGAGGATCACGGTCAGTCCCGGCCGCGCCTCCAGCGTCAGCTCGCGCAGCACCATGAAGGGGCCGTAGCCGGCCGACAGCGCTTCGACCTTCAAGTGCGCCAGCCGGCGCTCGAGGGCGGCCTCGATGTCGTTGATCACGAGACCTCCACCATTTCATCACCCAGGTAGGCCTCGACGACCTCGGCGTTGCGCACCACCTCGCCCGGTGTGCCGTCGGCGATCTTGCGCCCCTGGTGCAGCACGATCACGCGCTCGACGTACTGCAGCAGCGTGGTCACGGCGTGTTCGATCCAGATCACCGTGAGGTCCAGTTCGTCGCGCAGGCGGCGGATCAGCTGCGCCATGGCGTGGACCTCGTTCTCGGTCAGCCCGGCGGCCACTTCGTCGAGCAGCAACAATTTTGGCCGCGTTGCCAGCGCCATGCCGATTTCCAGCAACCGCTGCTGCGACGGCGTGATCGCCGCCGCGGGCAGCGGTGCCTGCGCAGCCAGTCCGATGAGCGTGAGGATGCTGGCCTCGTCCTTCAGCAGCCACGAGCCCTGGCGTTTGCGGCCTGCGAACTGCAGCCCGAAGTCGATGTTCGCCGCCACGCTCAGGTCGGCGAAGACGCGCGGCGTCTGGAAGGTGCGCGCGATGCCGTGTTGCGCGTAGCGGTGCGGCTGGGCGCCGGTCAGGCGGTCGCCGAGCGCGAACAGCTCGCCGGAGGTCGGCACCAGCACGCCCGACAGCGCGTTGAAGAAGGTCGTCTTGCCGGCGCCGTTGGGGCCGATGATGCCCACCAGTTCGCCCGGTGCGAAGGCCGCGCTCACCGCGTCCACCGCGGTCAGGCCGCCGAAACGCACGGTGAGCTGCCGCGCCTCGAGCAGCGGGTGGCCGTTCATGGCGCGGCCTTCTTCGCCGCCGGGCGAACGAGCTCGCGCCACCCGCTGCGGATGTCGTCGCGCCACTGCCCGAAGGTGCTCCAGCGCAAGGACGCCAGCCCGCCCGGCAGGTACAGCACGCACAGGATGAGCAGCGCACCGAGCGACATCATGTAGATATGCGGGGCTTGCAGCCGCAAGGTCTCGGCCAGCAGGCTGAAGACCACCGCGGCGAGCAGGGGCCCCCACAGCGTGGCGGCACC
>CAYJOA010000010.1:0-1344 GCA_964371495.1 uncultured Rubrivivax sp. | reverse complement strand
TCGGTCATGCCGAAGGTCAGCACCGCGAAGTAGGTGCCGCGCAGGTGCAGCACCGCGGCGCCCATGACGATGGCCACCGCCGCGGCGATGCCCGCCCCCAGCGCGATGGCGCCCCACCACGACACCTGCTCCAGCGCCAGTGCGCTGGTGTAGGCGCCGATGCCGAAGAAGGCCGATGTGGCCAGCGACAGGTAGCGCGTGCTGCCGCAGAACAGGCCCCAGCTCGACGACAGCGCGGCGTACATCAGGCAGGTCAGCGCCATCGAGACCGCGAACTCGCTGCCGTAGTGGGGCAGCGCCAGCGCCCAGCCGGCCAGGCCGAACAGAACCAGCAGGTCGCGTTTCATGGGGTGGGGCTCATTGGCGCGTGAACAGTCCGTTCGGGCGCCACAGCAGGACGGCCACGAAGATGCCGTAGGACAACAGCGACTTCAGCGACGGATTCGTGTAGTGCATGCCGACGGCTTCGATGACGCCCAGCGCCAGGCCGCCGACGAGGGCGCCGGTCATGCTGCCGAAGCCGCCGAGCGTGATGACGATCAGCGCCGTCACCGTGTAGGGCTCGCCCATCGACGGCGAGATCGTGTAGGTCATCGACAGCAGGCAGCCGGCCACGCCCGACAGCCCCAGCCCGATGCCGAACATCAGCGGGTGCAGCCGCTCGGTGTCGATGCCCACCAGCTGCGCCCCGGTGGGCGACTGCATCAGCGCGCGCACGCCCTTGCCGAGCAGCGTCCTGCGCAGCACGGCGATCAAGGCCGCGCTGAAAGCCAGCGACAGCGCCAGCAGCAGCAGCTTGTTGGCCGCGAACTGCGAGCCGCCGATGTGCACCGGGTCGGTCATGAAGTCGTAGCCGCGCAGGTCGCCACCCCACACCAGCTGGGCGAAGTTCTGCACCAGGAACATCAGGCCGAAGGCGACCATCAGGCCGCGCGCCTCGAAGACATCGAGGTTCGGTGAGGTGCGCGTCAGCCGCCGGAAGAACAGGCGGTGGACGGCCAGGCCGAGCAGCATCAGCAGGGCGAACGACACCGGCACCATCAGCAGCGGCGACACCCCCAGCGTGGTCTGCGCCTGCCAGGTGAGGAAAGCGCCGACCATCAGGAACTCGCCGTGTGCGATGTTCAGGATGCGCATCAGCCCGTATTGCAGGTTCAGCCCGAGCGCGACGAGCGCGTAGATGCCTCCGGTGATCAGACCGGAGGCGATCAGCTCGAGCCAGGCGCCTGCAGTCACGCGGGCCGGCCGCTCAGACCCAGGCCGGCTTGGCGGGATTCAGCGGCGCGGTGGCGTTCGCCTTCGGCCACACGACCTCGAATTCACCCTTCTGCCACTGGCTCACCG